>NZ_CP030117.1:1737500-2037500 GCF_001039275.2 Brevibacillus brevis | reverse complement strand
TCATGGAGCGTTTCTGTTGCCATTCGCCGCCTAGTTTGAATACGATCACACCCCCGACAATGACCAGAACTCCAAACAATTGCGTGAAAGTAATCGGCACTTGAACCAGCCCTAACCAGCCGATTGAATCCGACCATAAAGCAAAGCCGAGCTGCGCAGTGAGAACGATGGAGATGGCATACGTTGGGCCAAGCAGTCTCATCCCTTGCACCAGACAAAAGACCACCCCAACACCGATCATGCCACTGAACCAGTACCACGGCTGCATAGCTGGAAGCGAAAACAACTGATTGCCTTCGAAAATGAGACCCATCGTCAAAGACGACAGAAATCCCATCCCAAGCACAAGTGTCGTCGTAGACCATGTTCCTGCCTGTTCACTTACTTTCCTGTTGAAAATATTTTGCAGGCTGACCAACAAGCCAGCCAGTAACGCGAAGAATAACCCGACTACCATGTTATTGACACTCCTGTCTCCTTATTCGTTCGAAGTCTCGCTCGCCATTTTAGCTAAACCTTCCCTATCCTTGATCAGAAGGAATCCATTGGCACGCTCAATCAGTCCCTCCTTGCAGAACTGCTGGATGACCCGATTCAAATGTCTGTAGCTCGTCCCAATCATATTCGCTGCATCCAAGAGATTGCTCGTACTGATTTGTTCTTTGTTGGCAGTATTCCACTCTTCTATGGAAACGGACAACAAATAACGAGCGAAACGTACCTCAACTGGGTACAGAAGGTTGATGCTTAATGAGTTGGACTTCACACAAAATTTATGCGTAATGATTTGCAGTAAAAATTGCAGGAGTGGAGCGTAGTCTGTTCCGTATTTTTTCAACCAGCGATAATGAATCCCGATCATCTGAACAGACGAGGCTGCTTCCACCGAATTCAGATAAGAAATTCCCCTTACATACTCAATATCTCCGATCACTTCAAGCGGCTTTTTAAAGGAAAGGATCAGGGTTTTTCCCTCGGGGGAAGTCGTAAAAATCTTTACTTTGCCCTCCACCAAAACATACAGATGACAGGCCGTTTCGCCCTGAGCACAAATGAGCTCCCCTTGTTCAAATTGAAACAAGGACAAATACGGCAGAAAAGGCTCATGAAAAACAGACGCTAACTGATGGTCACGGAGATATTGTTGCAAAAGCTCACGATTTTCGATTTCCTTCATTTCTTTTGTTTCACCCTCTCGACATCAGGCTCTCAGTATCAGTACCCCCAGAATCATCATCCCGATCCCAATAAAATGCGGCAGCCTCATCTTTTGTTTATCCACACCGAACCACCCATTACTGTCAATGAGAAAAGTCAGGCTTAGCTGCGCAATCAAGAGGGCGGAAATCGTCATGGTTACCCCGATATGGTGAATGGCCGTAACATTGCTAAAAATGATAAACGCGGCGAATGCCCCACCTGTCAAATATAACGGTTTCACTCGCCTGTATGCCTGCCATTTTCCATCTCGAAAAAACAACAGGAGTAAAAAAGCCGTGAGGAAACCCGTTAACTGCGTAAGTGTCGCGGTTTGCCAAGTACCAATATCTTGACTGATTCTTGAATTCGCTACACCTTGCAAGGTAATGAAAACACCGCCCAAAATAGCAAAAATAATTCCTTTCATCCTCTCACCTCACACTGATCTGTTCCTAATTAAAAAGGATCGCAAGGTGGATAGGGAAGGACATATGTCCTCATGGTTTTTGTTGCAAAAAACAAAGGAGAGAGCCTTCCCGTTTGAAGGCCCTCTCGCTCATTCTTCTCATTGAATCTTTTTCTGTTTCACGATTCCTATTACAAGCAGAATAATCATCCCAATGATCGTGATCGGCAGAAGCCATTTCCCAAAGCCGCCTCCCCATCCTAACGCAATGGAAACCGACTCCAACAAGATTACGGAAAAAATAATTAAGCAGCTATTTTTTATTTGGTTTACGATTTTTCGACTGTGCAAATAAAACGACTCGGCATTCAATTCAGTGAAGCGTGCCGGATAATTATGCAGCTCTGGATGTTTTTCGAGTATCTGCATGAGGAAAATGATAAAGACACCAATCCCAGGTAAAAGAAGCAGTTCCCATTTTGAGCCCCAGCGATCTACTTCACCCAGAGCATTGTAATGGGCAGGCACCTCGTCAGGAAGCTTATTCCATGCAAAGACTAAAAAGAGTAGCGATCCCACGAAAAATAAACAACCAACTACATCCCATAACCATTCGCTGCCTGTCTTTGGGATATGTATGATTGGCCTCTTCATTTTCTCCCCCCTTACTGCTGCTGCTCCTACAAGTATTTTACCATTTATGTTTATTTCCGAGTCAAGGTCAATCCGTTACACACTTCTGGGCGTTTTTACATATCTTGATGTGGAGTAAGGAGGGAAAAACAGTGAACGACCCTTTGCGAGAAAGCATGTTGTTTGAGCATCGTTTCTGGCTACAAATTCTGGGCGATCATGCCCGCTTTATTTTTCAATCACTCGCTCCGAATGAAGAGCAGGAGATTGAAAGAGCCATATACTTTATCGTGTCATTCGATAACTTACTGGATAACGCCAGGCAAAACCTGTCTTCAGATGAACTTCTCACCCTCAACCAGCAAGCAAGTGCGCTCACCCAACAACTTCGTGATTTTAAACTCCACATTTTGGAAAGGCACCTCATCAGTAAAATATCGATCAGTCTTCCCCCAACGTTTTTAAACCACATGGTCAACGAACTAGAAGAATATGAACGAATTTTGCATGCTTTTCTCTCCGGAAGCTTACCATCTGCCAATCACCCGGTAGAGCTCCACCTTCTGTGGCTATCCGATGCGGTAGGGCATGCAGCCACTATCACTTCCCTTTTGGACATGGTGGAAAAAGACTATCAGCTTAAAAGTGAACAATTCACCAAAAAATTCGAGCATTTTTACCTAAAAGCGGTGGAGTTGGCCGGGTATCTCCGAACAAACTTGAATAACTTCCCGGCACTACGTCGTTTTAACCATCAAGCAGAAATGGAAATGAAGCTTTTTCAGGTATTCTTGCATGAATTGGGAGAGATGCGAATGTGCGATGAATTGCTAGGAGTTTTCTCCCCACTTATGGCCGACCATATGTCTCGAGAAGAATGCTACTATTTGATGAAGCTATCTGAGGTTGCCGACGTGCAATCACCAGACTGTTTCCCGACCAGACCGCGAATCGAGTAAAAGCTTAACCATGTTCAGAACGGGGCGAAAGCTAAAGGCTTTACGCCTCTTTTTCATTCTTTCTTTGCGATATCCACTCTTGCATAAGCAAGCAGGAAGCTGTCCTCATATGCTATACAGTACCAACGTTAAGGAGGAAGTGTCATGGATCCTATTGAGCATCACAGACAGCGAATGCATCACCACATGAGGCAAGCAGAACGTTTTCGCTCTTTAGCTTTTGAACATCGGCATGATCGCATGCGTCATCATACCTTTAGAGAAAGAGAACACTTCCATCGCATGCGGGCCCATCACCACAGAACGCAAATGCATTCGATGCGTCGTTTTTAACATGGAAAACTCCCGTTACTGGGAGTTTTTTTATGGGACAAGCACACCCGAGACAATTGTATGAAGAAATGGGCACCATTCTTTTATTCATTCTGTGCTCATGCCCATTCACGAAACTGGGTAAACGCATAGACATACATCATATGTGATCAAAAGTGGAAAATGGGCTATGATCCGCCCAAATCCTTATGCGGAGGTACAACATGACAGATGTTTTTGTTGAACGATCATTAGAGGAAATACGTTTTTGGTCCCGCATCATGAAAGAACACTCCCTGTTTCTCAAATTGGGCTTTAACTGCGAAGACACAAAATTGATTGAAGAAGCGAATCGCTTTTACAGCATTTTTGAAGAAATTGAAAGCCAAGCCCTTGCCTTTTCTTCTGATGTAGAGCCTCAACGAATCTATGACTTTAATCAAATCGTTCACAATGCCGCTTCCTATATTTGGGCTTTTAAACGCAAAGTACTCGGACTCATTATTCGTTGCAAAATCGGTGGTAACAACTTTCCGCTGTTGGTCGATCACGTGAGCCGGGAAGCCGCCTATTTCCGGAATCGATTAGAACAACTGAATACAGGAAACCTTGATCCCTTACCAGATGCGGTGATTAATGAAAATGTCTTTTTCCTGCGAATCATGGCTGACCATGCGAAATTTATTAACCATTTGCTCGATCCTTCCGAAAGAAAGCTAGTGGATCAAGCTAGAGAATTTAGTCATGATTTTGATCAATTATTGTTCCAAGCTCAGGATCTTGATTCCATGCGTCCCCAGTCTCAAACGAAACCGCTCCTGAATCAATTTGTCGATCAAAATCGCGTATCCGTCCGTCAATTGCGTGACTTCAAAAAAACTGCTCGTGATCTGATTGAGGAATGCAAAATCAAGAGCATAATCCCCCCGTTGCTCGCTGACCATGTATTTAGAGAAGCCTCGCATTTTCTAGAGATTTTAGATGCCTTTGAAGTATCCCTTACACACGTAAAGTAGGGAAGGAAAACAGGAGGTACAGCTTCTGTCTAACAAAATTCACCCGTAAGAGTCCGCATAAACACCTCATTAAATTGTTCAATATGGGGAGACTCCGCCCACCTCGATAAAAAAAGCACCCAAGAGGTGCTTTTACGTCTATCTATTCCGATAGCCATTATTTTAAATTAAGAAAAATAACCGTTTCCCCTCTTTCCCCTCTTACTTCCACCGCGTTTGATACTGCGATTACATTATTGTTTTGGTCTAAAGCATAAGCATGTATTCTGTATAGTTTTCCAATTCGCAAACTATAAATTTTTGTGCTAGTTGAGTACGAAGTACCACCTGCGTCCTCATATCCATCGGTTATATTGTAACGAACCCACTTATATCTATCTACATTTGGAACATGATTAAAACGCACTTCAATATCTTGAAACTCTTCCTGTTCAGCAGAAGCTTTTGATAACTCGTTAGATGAAGAATATGGAGTGGTTGCAGTAGTTACAGGTGTTTGCTGCTCCTCCTGTGCAAATGCAGGAACTGCTGAAGTCAATAATGCCACTGTCGCTAAGCTTGTCATAAACTTTTTCATCGTAAAAACACTCCTTTTTACATTTCTTTTTACCCGCCTTCTGAAGAAGAGCAAGTTGATAGGGAGTAGACTTGGTCATGGTGAGTCTTACTGGTCATTACATGTATTGATTTACCGATACAGAAACATCAGCCGGATCACTTGAGTGATTACGGAAGTTCACATAGTACGTGCCAGGTGGGAGCCAAAACGTCTGTTTGCCTATGACTTCTCCTTTTATCTGAAACGTCTTTGGTTCCTTACCTGGGGAAACCACTACGTATTCGATATCAGCATTCTGTCCCGTATGGTGGGTGGTAATCTCTACTATTCGGTAGTAGTTAACAGTGAACTGGGCATAATCCTCAAAAGCGATCCATCCATCAGTATTTCTTAATCCTAGTTTTCTAAAAAAGATGTTTTCATTTGATTGCTGCTGAACATTTTTGATTTGCTGATCTCTACCAATGACACTGCCCTCTTGTAACCTAATCTTTTCTTGACCTAATTTCTCAGTTTGTGAAACGTCATTTGCAAACACAACTTGCGAACCGAAAGTTAATGCAGAAACAACGGCACCTAAAGTCATTAACTTTTTAATCATACTCCACACTCCCACTTAATCTTTTCGAACAAATCCTTTTTCATATTTCTTTATAAAACCAAAATTAATACATCATTCCCATCTCCTTCCAATTATTTCAAAGACATCATAGCATGCGTTTCTAAACAATACAACCGTATTATTTAAAAACGTTCCAATTTTCTCCTTTTAGCTAGCATAATCTCCATTTATTCCCCCAGTCCGGTAAATCCCTGCATAGTAATTCCCAAAGGAGTTTGGCGTGGCCGCTTCCTTTATTTAGCTATTGGAATTTGGAATGTTTTTACATACTTTGGCAAAAGTGACGAGTAATTTAACTTAGGAATATACTAAATAACATGAGAGACACCTCCTCTAAGACAGGATGGTGCCTCTTTTTATTCATAGGTTAGGATATATTTGGGTCCCTCATTCTTTGGACTTCTGACCTTTGCAGGTATAGCTAGTTCCCTTTGCTCAAGCTAATCACATCCCTTCGACATATCGCTGGGTGGTGTTATTATTGAAAAAGAACTTAATTGGAGGACAAAAGCATGACACACAGAAAAATGCTGATGTTGATTGTGGTGCTGCTGGTCGGAGCCGCCTATTTCTTTGGACTTGTGCCAATAGAGAACAAAACAGTCAGCAACGGGAACGTAGACCATACGATTGTTTTTCCATCTGATCGATACCCTCAGACTGCAAAGCATATCAAAAAAGCGATTGCCTCTGGGAAGTCCGCTGTATGTACAATTGACCGCGATGGAGCAGATGAAAATCGTGAAGAATCACTCAAAGGCATACCTACAAAAAAGGGACTCGATCGAGACGAATGGCCGATGGCAATGTGTGCTGAGGGTGGAACAGGGGCACATATCGAATACATATCACCATCCGATAATCGAGGAGCTGGATCGTGGATTTCCAATCAACTAGAGGATTTTCCAAACGGAACTAAGGTTGAAATCCTGGTCAAATAAAGTGTCTGTTTTGTGCACCCACAGATTACTGATACGAATAAACATTTCACAGCAAAGAACCCGTCTCCTTAAAACAGGGACGGGTGATCTATTTCTTGAATGGAATCAGGAACTTGGTTTTTAGGGCTGCTGATCATTGCTGGTACAGGATAGACTCTCATCTGATCATGCACAGATTTCATTTTCATGGAATAGTGAGCCTGATCTCGATTCAATGACTCTTATCATTTCTAGTTACAAAAAATCAACACAATACAACCACTGAGTAGCCCGTTTCATTCTATCTTCATAATATTTTTGGTTAAAACCGGACATTATCATTGATTCACTGAATTTTATGGTTTCTACTAGGATGAATTCGACAAATTCCTTTTTAGGCAGAATCGTTTCTTTCTCAAAATCAAAAATCGAGTCAGTCACTTTAACTGAATATTGAATAGTATTACTTGGAAGATCTACTAGTGAAAAATAACTCTGTGTGCCAGTGAATTGAACATTAGCAAAATTAAATTTGATAAATCGACTCACGAGGGATAAAAAATCGCCCCAAAGATCGGTTTCGAAGACATGTTTATGCAACAATGTATCCTCATTGAAGGTAAGGTGAATGGCTGTATCAACATACCGGCGATCTCTTTTGCACGAGAAGTACTTATTCATTTCTTCCCTATCGTCCAATGGGACAAAAACTAAATCAAAGCAGTCAATGAAGGTTTTGTTTTCTTTACACATTTCTTCTTGGTTTATGAACTGTCTTGGTTTTAAAATATATGTTTCTTGTGCGAACATATGGCGTTCCCTTTCTACATACCAATCATAAGTTTAGCTCATAATCAAAGATATATATGGAATCGTAATATATTTCCCTTGTTACTCGCAACATTTTCGCCCTGTTTCATAAGGTAGAGCCCTCTTTTTAATAAAAGAGGGCTCTCAAATCTATCTTTAATCGTATGTTGCTTGGTTGATGCCTGATGGGTACAGTGTTATTATATTCCATCTTTAACTACATTTAACCACCTGCTTTAGCTGGCAAACCATTAGATCAATTATATAGTGATGAGAAATATAAATTAAAATAAAATCCAAAAAATTCCATATACAACCAACATATAAGGTGGTAATAATATTATATACCAAATTTTAGGAGGTATTAGCGTGTGAAAAAAGTAATGTCTGGGTTGCTTACATTAGTTTTGCTCTCTAGTCTCATCCCCGTTGCCTCTGCTAAGGAGTCTCCAGCACTAGATAATTTTAATGCCTCAGCAACTTATCCTGACATTGAGCCGGACAACAACAAACTAAGTGGTGCCGGTCTCTATGCTATCGGTGGACAAATTAATGGTTTTCAAGATGACCAATCCACCGATTATTATAAAGTTACTCCTCCAAGATCAGGCACCGTTCGCTTTGAGTTTGTCTACGCTCGTGGAACAAAAGGTAGTGGTGTAGGATATCAAGACTTTTGGCTACGATTAAATGCAAATGGGTCGTACAACGCAAATGTCGCCAATTACGATAATAAGTTTTTCGATGTCTACCTCGAAGCAAACAAAACATACAACCTAAGAGTAGATACAATCATTTCTAATGACAACCTTCCTGATGAATACTATGTATATAGCAGGTACTTGGATTAAGCTACACATTTCCATTGAGCAGGGAGACCACGACTCCCTCAAAGACAAGCCACTCATATACTGGGTGGCTTGTTTCACTTCATTCTATCCCTCTTAACACTCTTAGAACCAATCATCAACATGACAGCCTCTCAATATCCCGCCAACATACGGGGGTGTTCCCCTATTGTGACTACCATATTCCGTAGACAAAGATGAGATGTAACCGACAAGGGCCGAGAGCCCGAAGCCTTAGGTCTCGCCTGTCCGGTAAATCCCAGCAGAGTAATTCCCGATTTTTCAAAGCTCCGAGAGGGGGTCCCAAAACTTGAAAACTGCTGAAATGCATACAATGAGAAATAATTGCATGGTTCCCTGCTACACTCATCGCAACTGGTTCGTTCAGGCTCAGAATGTCCTCCCTCTCGTAAGGTCGCATTCGTCATCCCCATAGATTCGCTCAGGTTCGCCATTGACAAGGGATAGGTGGTAATTGCTTTTCTGACTTTTTTTCATCTATTGGTTCCAGAAATGACAGTTGCTCTTGTCCCCTCATCTTTCCAATTCCCCCTCGTTATTATGTAATATATACTAAAATTCGAAAATTGGGAGATGATAGATTTGAAAAAGTTTGCTCAAGCAGCTATGCTCGCATTACTTACTGCCTCTTTTGTTATTCCAACAGGGGCAGAAGCCGCCAATTCTCAACAAACTTCTAATACCGTTGTACCTTCTACAACAACACAAGTAGCAAATTTTTCGAACTTAGGCAAAAGTAATAAGACTAGTTCGTCTGGGTATTTCAATGTAAATACAGAAGGCTATGTTACAGTTAATGTGAGTCAGACTCATAATAGTGACACCGCTTATGTTCTCTATGCAATTGTTAAAGACCGTCCGGATGGTACTACAACCTCCTATGGCAGTGCAAACTTAGATGGAAATGGATCCTTTAGCTTCACAAGTAGTAAACCGCTACCAGTTGGCGAATATTACATTAGATATAACAGCAAAAGGACCGGGAGAACTTCTGGTACTATTTCAGTCACAACACCATAAACCTACTCTTTTGAAAGAGGCTTTCTACGGAAGGCCTCTTGTTAATTTCGTTTGTTTAAACAACTTGATTATCTAAATTTCTCTTTTGTTAAGCAGACGGCAGCATCGCTGTTAGTGATATCTTGCAAGATATCCCCTTTGAAAATCTCCTTGCCGTTCTTTTCACGTAGCCTGGTGAATTGCATCCCGTTCCCCTCCCCAATTCCAGAGTCCTTGCTGTCCTTTCGATGTCATCGGCTCATCTATCTGCTAAACGTCATCTAATTGCCAGGCATAGCGCCCTTTGTCGTAATATCCAAAATCGGTATCTTATACGGATTTCATTATGTTGTCTCATACATTCCAATAGTTTAACAACCAAACCGGCTTAAATTACCACGGCATTACAATCATTCGTAACGAAGGTGCGAACCTGCTCAAAGACACTTGCACCAGAGATGATCTGACGAAAACCCTAGCTGCTTTGGCAGCAATTGCTGAACGGGCTTTTCATGAAAACTACAATATTGTTCACCATGGTATTTAGACCAAATAATTCACTCTCAAACGGATTGAAGTTGACTCTTTGCCTACTGTATAATATTCCCAAAAATAAGGGTGGGAAGTTGAGAATGAAAAACTTATATTTGTTACTGGCAATTTTGGGAGCAGTCTTGCCTTACAGTTATTTCATTCCGTTCCTTCGTGCAAATGGATTAGATATCAAACTCTTTACATCGGAACTTTTTGCAAACAACATTTCTTCGTTTTTTGCAACCGATTTTCTAATCTCTTGCTTAATTTTCTGGGTATTTCTTTTTCAAGAAGTTAGAAAGCATCACATTAAGCATTGGTGGATTTACATAGCTGCAACTTTAACTGTTGGTCTATCATTTGCTTTTCCTCTGTTTCTTTACTTCAGACAAAAAACCATAGAAGGTCATAAACGATTTGATTTAACATAATTGAGGTTATGATCATTTGAAAAATTTCTAGCGTGTTAGATAAAACCATAGATGGGGAGAATAACTATCGTTACTCTTGAAAAACTCTTCAAGGAGGGAACGAATTGGGGAAATATCGCTGTTATTATTGTGAACGTGAAACCGACAGCGTTCGCCAAATCACGTTTTTCCAAGGTAAGCAGGATCGCAACGAACTATTGTGCGATACCTGTCATGCTGATTGGATTGAATCCCTAAAGAGTGAGCCATAGGCAGGGTAACGATTCCCAATCCCACCCATAGTGAATGTGCTATCGGTGGGTTCTTTTTTGCCCATCCTGCTACGTTGCGCTCCAAGAAAAGGAGTGTTGTTTCATGTAGAGGTCTTCTGCCTACTAAAGTCGCTCATTTGTTCGCACTATCCTTACCTTCTTTCTTTTTCTGAATAACCTTCAGACTGGATACAATTTAGATAAATATCACTTAGGACAAAAAGATTTAAATGCGAATATAGATCAATTCCCACCTTGCTTCCGACTTTAAGCTTTACATCAGGGTGAATTGTTTCAAATGCATCAGATGTTACGATTGTTTTTTCGTGTAAAAAATGAAAGTGGTGCGGATACAATCATTTTTGAAGCTACTCGCACAGCAATCACCCGTAAGACGGCTGGTTTAAAGAATGCCTCTCTTACGGGTGATCTTTTTCAAATGAATTTCCTTTACGCCTTGAACTTTTATCTTCCCTGCGGCTGTTTCGTTCGATAAAACTCATTAAACAGCTTCATTAACGCTCGCTTTTCGATACGGGATACATACGAACGAGAAATGCCCAGCTCACGTGCAATTTCACGCTGTGTCTTTTCTTTGTCCTGATCCAGCCCGAACCTGCCGATGATCACCTCTTTTTCGCGCTCATCAAGGATGTGTATGTGCTGGTAAATCTTATTGGACTCCAGCTTGAGCTGTACAGCGTCGACCACTTCGTCGGTTTCTGTGCCAAGGACGTCGATTAAGGTAATTTCATTCCCTTCTTTATCCGTCCCGATTGGGTCGTGCAAGGATACGTCTTTTTTGGTTTTTTCAGGCTTCTTAGATGCATGAGGATTTCAATCTAAATGTCAAAAGAGGAGCTTAGAAAGACTTAAAACGTGAATATCCCCACGCTCTCTTCAAATACTCTTATTTCCCTTACCACATGTCGGATCAGCTCTTTTTTATCCTCAAAGCTTAGCTCATCCTGTGCCTTCGATAAATAATATTCAGCAGCTTCCTGGATTAAGTTGCGGCTATACTCATAATCGACCTGCTGTTTTGTTTGATCCAGCAGCTCATTGAGACGCTGATTCAGTTTATCTTCCTTCTCCTTCAGTTCTTTTAACTCTTGGCGAATATCTTCTTCACCAATATCATCTTCGCCGGAAGCAAACAATTTAAGCAATCTCTTGCGACCCGCTTTTGTTTTTTCGAGTTCCTTTTGCAAGCGTTCCATCTCCACTTGCTCGAATGGAGTTTCCACTTTATCTTCCACTGCCACGGCAATCTCGTCAGGATTATTCAACCAGGACGCCACCGTTTCCCAAACCTGATTGTCCAATTACTCACATCTGACACGGCGACCACATCCCTTATTTTTTGCACCTGCTGTATTCTTAACGTCGGTATACTCAAATACATGTTGGCCCCAGTTTTTCACTTTTCTTCCTGGCATCGTATTTCCACAATTCCCGCACCGTACTAAGCCGCTTAAGAGGTACTCGTTAAAGCTCCGGCCCGCCCATCTTCTTCTAGATTCCTTTAGTAGTCTTTGGGCATGTTCAAATTTCTTTTCACTAATGATGGATGGGCATGGCAACAATATCCACTCTTCTTTTGGGCGCATTTTCATACGGACTTTCTCATCTGGCTGGCGAAACTGATTGCCCAGCATCCCTTCCGTATTCCACTTATTTTGATAAAATCTCCCCACGTAAGCCTCATTCATCAGCATCTGACGTACCACTTGTCGATGCCATACACTCGCCCCCCGCTTTGTAGGAACTCCCTTGCTGGTCAGGTAAACGGCTATTCCATTTATCCCTTCAACAAGATCATTTGGCTGAGTAAACAGATCAAATACAAGTCGCACTACTGCTGCCTCAGCTTCATTTATTACTATCTGTTCCTTCTCAGAATCATAACTGTACCCATATATTTGAAAGTCACGGAGAACGCGGCCCTGTCTTGCCTTTTCTCTTCTTCCACGACTCATACGCTCATTAATTTTTGCCTTCTCAAATTCAGCAATTGCTCCAACGCATGCTGTAAAAGAGTTGACCTTCAGGCGTTTTTGCATATTCTCCATTCACGAACACAAGCTCTATACCACGCTTATCAAATTCATCTGTAATAAGCAGTTGGTTCATTAGCTTACGCGACAAACGGTCAGGGTCCAGACACACAATCTTTGTTATGACCCCATCCTTCACATCTTGTCTTAGCCTTGAGAGAGCCGGACGATCTAGGAACTCGCCTGATACATCATCTATGTACTCGGCAGCTTCACTCGTCGCTGCCTTCTTCCTGCATTCCCTTAACTGATCGTCGAGGCTGAATCCGCTCTTGGCCTGCTCCTCTGTACTCACCCTGGCATATATTCCGATCATACGGCTTCTCCCTCCTGTCGAGAAGATATGCGCGAACGGCTTGTCATAAGTAGTGAGGAAACACGAAAACCCGTCACCTGAAATTCAGGGACGGTTTTTTTGAACTCACTTTGACTATTTTCGCTGACTGTCCCTTTGATTTGAATTTATTCCTTTTACTGTTTTGCTCAAATCAACGAACTGTAATATATTTCTATGGTGTTTTGATCTATTATCCATTTTTTGAATTCCGAGGAGGATTATCATGATTTTAACAAAGAAGCTCAGCAAGCATTTCTTTCGCTTTGCCCTTATGTTTTCTGTTTTATTTTCTGGTCAGAACATTGGTCATGCGGAAGATCAATATTCTGATGATTTGATTCCTATCATGACAAGCAATAATACTCCAAGTGGTATTGTAAGTGCTAGTAGTCAATGGAGTGGGAGTCATCAACCCTATAATGCATTTAATGATTCAGCCAATGATTATGGATGGGTAACTAGCGAAGGAATAAAATCCGGATGGATATCCTATGAATTTCAAACACCACAAACTATTTCAAAATACACCTTAAAATCAAGGAATTATAATTTAAGTATTAATGAGAATCCGAGAGATTGGACCTTTGAAGCTTGGGATGGTAGTGATTGGGTAGTATTAGATGTCCGTAATAATGTTACTAATTGGGTGTTAGGTGAAGTAAAGGAATATACTTTCGATAATCCAAATAGCTATAAAACATATCGCATTAATATTTCTTCTAATAATGATGGTGCAGCCCTCTCACTTGGCGAAATAGAAATGATGTCAAAGAATATTCAACCACAACCTGAGCCGGAGCCTGAACCAGAGCCAACCCCAACTGGTGATAACGCACTTCTTGTAATTAAAATGATTAGTGGTCTTGAGAAAGAATTTGAGCTAACTGCATCCGAAGTACAAGACTTCATCGACTGGTACAATGACCGTGCAGATGGTCGCGGCAAAGAGACATACATGTTTGATAAGGACTTTAATAAAGGCCCATTTACAGGTCGAAAAGATTATGTAGCATTCAGTAAGATTCAATCCTTTGAAGTGATGGAATATACCAAATAACACGACGAGGCACCTCCTATAAAACTGGAAGGTGCCTCGCACTTTTGAAGACTCCGTTGCCGTTGTAATCTATGTCGGTAGAGAGGATATAATCGACGAATACTGGTGCTGGTAATTACTTGTAGCTAACCTTTATAATGTCCAGGAAAGGGATTTTCCTAGATGTTTATTCAAAGTTCGTTTACCTTTGGTGTTTTACGGTGCCCAGTTAGAAATTCGCAATAATCTACAATAAGTTCTCAATTTGGATAATCTACCGCTATATCAATTTCTTTTCTCTGCTTTTGTCTGATGAAGACTCCGCCGAACAAATGGACGAATTTAAACCGACTGCTCATATAGGCAAGGACACAGGAACATACGATCGTTAGTATAAATAACATTACCAATCCTGAATCTCCTACTCTCAATCCTTTGAAGTGAAACAGTTCACTAATGATCAAAGGATGGATCAGGTAAATGAAAAAGGAATGGGTAGAGAACCAACAGACCGAGTGTAATACCTTCCTTGGCCAATCAGTCATGCTTGTTGACAGCCTGTACATGAACAACGCGCTAACAACCGTGTACAACAAAGTGCTCGGCTTAGTTGAGGAGGCAAAAGTGTCCGTCCATTTACTATCAACCACCAATACGATCAGAGAGGCAAACCATGGTACAAAAGTTTGCCAGAGCGTCAGCTTTCCGACAAATGCTGAGATTTCATTAAATCTCATTGCCACGAACATTCCCAAAACGAAGTAAAACACCCATACAGGAAAAAGAATAACATAAGGTACCTTGATGCTAGGTAGTACGATTAGTTGGTTGGCATGTAAATAAATTGCCATGTGCATTACTAAGGTCGATATAAACGAAACTGTTAGCGTCCAATTCGTCTTCGTCCGTAGAAGACTCTTCAAGAATGGATATATTAGATAGAGTTGGCAAATGATCACCAAGAAATATAGGTGAACGTAAGCCGTACCTTTCACCATATGCTTCCCTAGCGTTGTTAAAAGAACCCAGGGTTCGGCTGACCCAAGATTGTATCGCTGGGCATAGATAAAGTAAAGTATGCTCCAGATCAAATACGGTAGTAAGATCTTATTATACCGCCTTTTAAAAAACTCACGTTTCCCTATGCTCCCCCGATCACTTAAGGCAAGACTTAACCCTGAAAGTAGAATAAACATTGGTACAGCGAAACGCGCTACCTGATTCCAAGCAAACGCCATAACACTAGTTTCTACATAACTCGCTGTTACATGGATTGAGATTACTGCAATAGCACTGATAGCCCTTAGATAATCAATCTCTTTAATTCTCGTATGAATGCACCTTCTCTTCTCTCTATGTTGTGGTACCTCTGTAACAGTTTTCCATTAATGATAATAGCATTGTTTTGTAAATATCGGAATGTATGGCTATTTTCCCCTACCAAAAATAAACAAAAGACCAGTCTCTGCTGTTTTACAGATACGGGTCATAGTTTTTTCGAAGACATTCAATTTGTTCTTTCTCTTTTCTATTTCAACGTGAACGAGTCTAGTACGCGAGTCAGGAACCGTGATCCGCCCCCACACTTTCTCCGACATCCCCAAACAGACAACGATCTTTTGTCGCCATCATCTTTAGCTTCAGCGAGCTGATTTCCCAATTCTTCTAATTCAAATTCATCCCGAGTCGGTCTTTTTGGAGTAGTTGCTTTTGCCAATAACTCCAGCACTGTCATTATGCCTCCACGAGTTCGCCCTGTCTTGATGCACAATTCGTCTACTGTTGGCATTCTACGCCGCCCTGCTGAGTAGTTTCCGATCACTCGCAAGACTTTCCGCTCGATATCAGATAGCATGGCTGCTCACCACCGGTTCAATAGTAAGAATGTTATCGATGACAAAAACCCTCGGCGCCTTTCGTGTAAGGCAATTAGCTTTCAGTCTGTCTCCAAAAATCGCCAGTGGGCGTAAGTACGCTGCGACGTCTTCTTGTTGTTTCCGAGGTAAATAAACTGAATGTGCAGTTGCTGGTTTATTGCTCTTTGCATTTCCTTAATCAAGTCGTTCCCTCCGAATAAGAATGTTTGTTCGCATTATATGCAAACATAATGCGAACACGCAAACAAAAAAAGAGGCGTCTCTAAGTCGGAAAATCGACTTTTTAGACAGCCCCTATACAGCGGTTTAGCATCTATTACTCGACATACCCGTTTCCAGCTACCGTCGAGTTTGATTCATTTATGATTTTAATATAATACTTTCCTTTTTTTAGATTTGGAAATTCAAACGATGTGTTTGTATTTGTATACGTACCTTCAATTAACTTTGAACCTTTTGCTTCGGTACTATTTATATTATACAGTTTATACGAAACTTTTGGCTTTCCTGTTGCATTACTATTCTTAAACCATTGTACAACAGTAACTTTAATAGTTTCACCTTCAGCTACATCAAACTGATCAGATTCAAGATGACTGTTAATATCAAATCTGAAGGAGGTTTTTACAGATTGTATAGAAGATTTAGAGTTTACAATCCAATTATCATTTGCTGCCAATGCACCACCTGCCGTTACAGACGAAATTGCAGTAAATAACCCCAAAGCTACTAACATAGGTTTGAACCTTTTCATAAGTTTCCCTCCCATTATTTTCTAGATTACGAGTTTATAATACCATTTTATTCCAAATAATGCAAAGTATTTACTTTATATTTATAAAGAATAGAGTATAAAATCCCCTGTTTATCCGGTAGGAAATCTATCACTTTTAGAATGCGTCTATGATCCATTCAAAAGCGTGCTGGAGAGCCTGGATTTGTTCATCTGACAGTAATCCTAATCCAACCAACTCAGTCGTGAGCAATGCTTTTGCCTGAACAAACCCTTGTAATGAGTCGTTGTCCTGATATGTTTTCATACTCCCTTGGGTCAGCCATACCAATCCGCCCCGCAGCCTGTAGAAGAGGAGCAAATGCAGTCGTGATATCTTCCCCAGGGCCACCTCCCAATTCGTTCAATAGTTCTTGTCTGACTTTTTTTCTTGAATGCCACCAAATGTCTGCATCAAAGCTGCTATAGCGAACTGATTGTCTCCCGCGTTTGACGAGTGAATCGCTTCGGCAATAATTTTTGATTTCTCAGCTCGTTTTTGAGCTTCGTCTGAATCAATGTCCTGCGCCTCATACGCTGTCTTCAAAACATTGACCATATCACCTTGATTGTCGAGTTTGATCGTTGCTTCCTTCAAAGCATCAAGTACTTTATCGATCGACCACAGATTATTCATTTCCTTGGTTAGAGCAGCTAGTTTTTCAGGCGTATCCAAAAACTTCGTCACTTGGGTGCTGTACTCAACGATTGAGCCGAGTACCTCTCCACGAATGTCAGTCGTAGTGCTAGCTATCTCGGCGAGGGTGTCAACAAACTACCAATCAACTTTTGAAGTTCTGGACTCAATTGATTTTTAGCTTGGATCTATGCGGTAAGCCCTACAACTGCCCCCACTGTATCACCTCCAAATAGAAAACCACCTATTGCTAGGTGGTTTTAGCTTGCTATGTATTAGTTAACACTCTCATAAATTCTACAGGAACCTCTTCATTCTCAGGTTTTATCGAATAGAATACCATTTGTTCCACTTTTTTATTTTCTCTTTTCAAAACAAATCCATTGTGACTTACCTGATCTATATCTTTCTCTATACTAGTTTCTGTTATTTGCTTGATTTTTTCATTGGCTTCATCTAATGTCCAGCCTGCCGCAGTGGTGATCATCTGGGCTGAGGCAAATGCCTTTTCACTCGCATTCTCATTAAACTTTGGATCCAAAAACGACATTACCAGAACCTGAACTAACTTGTTCTCGTTTTTGTTTACAACTAATCCGAATGCATGATTACTGTCCTCAGAAAAAGTAAAATATGTCTTGAATCCGTTACCTTCGTCACGTTCGAACCATTTTGATGAAGCTTTTAGATCGGGGAACGATCGAGAATTATGATACCAGTCAGACGTATTGGTCAGCTTATCTTTTATTTCACTGGTAGATTCGCCAAATACTTCAACCAAGCTCTTGTCTGTATTCGATACATTAGCACAGCCAGTTAAAAGCAGAAATACAAATAAAATGAATACCTGTCTCATATATACCACTCCCTCCCGCCTACATTCTACCCCACCTCACTTTTCCAGTCAGTTTAAACATTTCGGGAACAAACGACATATTACGACAAAAGCACACTCTAAAAAGAGTGTGCCATCTACATTAACTATTGTGATAACAGCCGGTTTAATGCTTCGTTGTACTTCTTGAGTCGTTCTATATCTTCTTTAGTTGGACTTGGTATCCTAGACAAATCTTTATTGTCATTAATGTCTGCTATCTTTACCGCCCTTGCTAAGTCGTTTTGTTTTACCCGCTCAATGAACTGCATATATGACTCTCCACTTCTCCTAGTTAAACAATCAATGGCAGTTATGATTTGCTCGGAAAAACCTTGCTGTCGCAAATCAGTTAGTGTTACATCTGTATCTTCAACTACATCATGAAGGACTGCCACAATTCTTGATGACTCAGTATCCATAGATAGCATGACCCTTAATGGATGTAAAATGTAAGTGTACCCTCCTTTATCGGTTTGTCCTTTATGAGCATTTACGGCAATTAATATCGCTTTATCTAAATCCATGTAGCCCACCTCTTTTATCTCAATTTGTCATCAGTAGACCACCAAGCCTACCAAGCTCAAGGGTGGTCTACTTCTTTTTGTGGAACGAAAGCACGGCAACGATCAGAAGCCCGAAAGTGAGCATCAATGATATTGCCTCAAACACCGTCATGGCCTCACCCCCTTTCTATCGGGGATGAGCCGATTCAATTACACTTGGAATATTATAACATCTAGACGCTCTATTTCAGAGCGTTCTTTTCTTTACTTCTCCCCAACCGCCTACCGCTCGGGAGAAAGGAGAAAGCTATGTGCTTACCTTCTCCTCTTCTTCTGCTTCAATTGCTTGGCAAGGGAATGCAAAAGCCCCTTCTCTACCGTTTCATCATCGGTATCCGAAGAGGCTCCTTCAATTTTTTCACGTTTACCTACTCCCCACATAGAGAAGCCTGTAATCTCGCCCTTTTCAATTTGCTCCCATGTGTTAGCGTCCATTACCTTCACGCCAACCACCCAGGACCCTTTCTTAATCTCCTGATCACCTAGAGTCATATCTACAGGCCAATGTACGATTCCACCATGTACCTTTGTTTACGTCTAAATCGTGTTGCTTATCGATGTTGTATGTGTTCTGACGCCCTATGAAACCATGAGCTGCCTTCTCGATTTCTTCTTCTGTCATCTGATTTTCATGTGCATCTTCGGTATCAGGCTCATATACGACGCCGTAAACGATCTGCTTGGCCTTGTCCGCCTTTGCTATGCGGATATCTTTCTGTAATGGCTCTTTACCCTCTTCCTTGATGATCGCAAACGGTTTACCATTTGCGCCCTTATCCACGAGGGAAATGTGCGTAATTCTTGCGTCTTTCAATGCGTATGACAAAAATGTTCACCTCCTTTCGACATACTGAACTAAAATTTTCATCACAGAATAAACGGTAAAAATTTCCATGATCTTAGGCACTCCCCTAAAGAATTTGGATAAAGTTTTCATAGGATATTGTAGAAATCCCATAAGGGGGACTCTCGATGTATAACTATAATCAACATAATTTTTACTATCCTGGAATTACACCAACACAGCTAAGACCACCGATGTTACCTCTACCTCGATGTGGTGTGTCGTGTCGTGTTCGCCCAAGATGTGTTAGAAGGTTTAATCCACGAACAAGACAGTGGGAATATCGATGCTTTGAAGAAAATGTTTGTAGCTATACTCCATGTCCAAGATGTTATCAATCACGTAATCCTGCAACTGGAGGAGTGGATTATTACTGTGTGTAAGTCATCTTCAAATGCATTGCAGTTGTATAAACATTCTGGGCTTCTTTATTGAGCCCTGACACTAAATCGGACGAGTTCCCTTCGTCAAACACAGCTTGCATCGTGCATCTGCATTTTACGATTTGATTTGCACTTCCTGCCGGGTCTCCTGGGTGCATAAGTTTTTCACCTCCTACATCGAAATGTTCGTCGATGTCCACTGTCTGACCGTTTGCCTTTTTGTGATCCTTGCGCTTGCGCTTGTTATTCGCTGCCCGCCACCGCTTTTTCTTCACAAGCCCCGACTGCTTCCGGCCTTCCAGTTTGCCTCCATTTGCATCAGCCGTGGATATGGTTCTCGCTACAGTAACAGCGCGGTTTATGTTGAATGGTCCTTCCTCGCTGCTTGCTTACCTCTTTGATTAATACAGCTCGTTCCACAGGAGTCTTACCCTCTTCAATCGCTCTCTTAAACGATCGGATCATCCAATAAAGACGGCCTTCATGCCCGCCAAGAAGTTGCTGGACCAATTGAATGCCGTCTATCCTGTCGTTGTTCGCGCCTTTAATGTTCGCGAAGCTACGTTTTTTCAGTTCGATAATAAGCGCTGCTGCTGATGGATCAAGGAAAATATACTGCGGCTTGTCATCCCCAAGGAACTGAATAAATTCATCTACATACTGAGCTACTGTTTTTTGCCTTACTTGTGCTTCCTCCTCACTCTGACCCTTCTTCTGACCCGCACCATAATAATACTCCCGGATGACATAAAAATCGGTTCCCTTTTGTCCGATTAACAAAAATGTCGTTGGGTTGTTCATACCATAGTCGCCGCCAACGATGAGGCGATCAAATGATGCTGGTAACTCGTCGATGACGTGGACATCTTCTGAGAACATGTCATACACAATGCCTTCTGCCATAATCCATAGGCCAAGTATGAACCGTTTTAAAAAAACAACAGTTTCTTTTGCTTGAGGGAAAAAGGCTTAAATTGAAACTTTGCTCCACCTTTTTTCATTTCTCATCTCCCCAGGCTTCCTCAGCAACTGTCCCTAACGCCTCCAGGTACTGCTGAATGTTGACTGTTTCAGGGTTGATTCCACTCATTAGCTTGTGCTTCATCTCGACAGCCCGGAGTTTCTTGTCTGTCACCCTCGTAAGAGCTTCCTGTAGGTGAAGGATGTCATCGATTGCCCTGTACTCCGTCTCCTCAATTTCCGTGGTGACCAATTCTTCCCGGGACAGGGCGACTGTTTTTGTTTGTCCAGATTTGTCATCGTGGACTTGCACAGGCTCTTTTATGGTGAGGCGCTCTTGCAGCACTCGCCGTTGTTTTTCAGTCAAACCACTCTCGATTCTAGCAATTTTCAGCATGATCTCTCGTTCACGCCAAGCGTAAAGCTTGATTGATTGGTTCACTTGCTCCAACGGCTCCAAATTGACCCTAGCCAAAACTTCCTGTTGCTCGGGAGTTAGAGCATCCATCCAGATTGTTTGATGTTCGCCTGTTTTGAGTGCGTTGGTATTGCGCGTTGAGGCACCGCCGCCAGCACCGTGGAAACGACACACATCCCAGCCAGGCTTAGCCCAGTTTTTGCATTGCTCGTCGCGCTGCTTACTCCTTGCCTTGCATTTTTTCTTTTCAGGATTCCTCGCCATCTACATGACCACCACCTCACCACTTCATGGGGTTGTTTTTGAAAAAAGAAAGAGCATCCAAATCAATGAATGCTCTTTACTCTTCTATATTAATCATCATTCGAATTAATTTTAGAACTGCTACCGTCAGTATTATAAACACCAATGTACTACCAGCATAGATAATCAAATTAACCTTCTGAAAAAAAACATTAAAAGAATATCCATACAAAAACATATCCAAAAAAATCATGAGACAAAATAATCTAATAATGTTATATAAAGCTTTCTTATTCTTTGAAAACTGGCCTGCATGCTTTTGAGTTGCAGCTATAGCAGCTATCAGCGCTGCGTACCCCAACGCCACAGTTACCTTTATTTGTGCAATTCCTTTAGTAAATTCCCCCCATGCTGTAAAATTTCCATAAGGAAGAACAAAACTCAGCATCATAAAAAACATTCCGATGTAAACCAAAGCAAACAAAAAGAATTCTTTCAATTTAGCCATGTGATCCCTCCTGTATGATTTTTACGTACAGAAGCGGAAATAGTCTCAAAAATTATCCTTTTGCAGTTCAATGTCTAGATCTATCAACTTTTTCAAGTCATCTACTGTTTTAATTTCAATTTTGCCTGCTTGGAAGTCCTTAACCCACTTTGCAATGGCTGCTTTCACGACTTTCCTGTATTGGTCTTTCGATTCCATGATGCCTTCCATTACTTCGATTTGATATTGCAATAGAAGGTCAATAGATTCAGGAGAAGACTGTTCTCTAGTTGTTTTCATTGTGGCACCCTCGGCTTTCCTGTAAAATGGAAAACGAGATAGCGAGTGAAGACAACTGCGGCCGCAGGTATCGCTATCTCAGCCGGGGGTGACCCGGGTGAAGGAGGACGTTGACGCGTCTCCCTTTTTATTTTGGATAAGGTTTGTGCAAAGGCAAGATTTTTGCGCCGAATCTTCTTGCTTAGTGGCATCAGGTACTTAGGCTTTCCTACCGTGTAATACAACTCTGCATCGGCATCAAGATTTCTCCTAATCCATTCGATTCATTGACTGCCAGTACCATATTTAGAGTGAATCGACTTTGGATGAGTTTTCTTCCCTTTGATGATGAAATAGTGCTCACCATTCGTTTTACCTTCATAAATCCAGTTGGTTACCTGATAAATCCCACCGTGATGATTATGTTCAACATCGGCGGCATAGATGACAATCAGTTCAACCTTTGGAGACTGTTTTTTCAGGAATCTGATAGCCTTAGCGAAAATCTCCGATACAAACGATTGGTGCATTGTCAGAGCAACTCGCGTCAACTCACAGCATTCGCGCTGCGATAAACCCTAGGGTGAACCGATGTAGTTCGTCGCTCCCCGGCTGAAAATAACATCCCCGATAAATTGGCCATTCTCCCATGCTCCCACCTTCACCGATTTTCCTGCTGGCAAACTGCGGCTAAAGTGAAAATTCTCGCAAGCAAATCTCGTAGCCCCATGTGTCGCCCAATCGACTTTCAAATTCAATCACGCTCGAATTCCTCCCCGAAATGCGGGCAAGTAACCAACTTCGAACTCAATACACCTAGATCCCCTTGGTCCTCTGCTGTGCCAGCTTCGAAATTTGGTATCTCGATCTCTCCGACCATTTGCTTGAGGTCTACATCATCAAGGCCCGATAAGCCAATGTCTCCCCCTTCCTGCTGTAATTCAACAAGCAATTGCGTGAGAGCGTCTGTGTCCCAATCACCGCTGATCTTGTTCAACGCAACATTCAAAACCTTTTCTTGGATTTCATCCAAGGACACAACAGAAACTTCTATTTCAGTAGTTCCTTGCTCTACAAGGATTTTAAAGCGTTGGTGCCCGCCGACTAGATTACCTGTTTGCTTATTCCAAACCAGTGGCTCGACGTATCCAAACTCTTGAATGGATCGTTTCAGCTTCTCGTATTCGGGGTCGCCGGGTTGCAAATCGACCCGTGGATTATAAGGGGCTGAGTTGATTTTAGAGACTGGTATTTTACGTATATCCATGCTGTTAGCTCCTTCGTGGCAATAAAGTAAGAATAAAGAATATTGCCAGCCACTAAATTGCTGGATGCCTTGATGCTGTTGGGCTGATGCCATATTTTGTAGGTGTAATCAAACGACTACTATTCAAGCGGAAAAGTATATGTATTGTTTCACCGTAAAAAATGGGGTTGAAGCTTAGAGCCTCATGCTTTAGCTGGCAGTTGGCTACTGGCGACCCCCCTAGTCCAAATTTGGGTCTTCTCCTGCCTCTGTGATCTCCTGGCTAAATAGGTGCAGGAGCCACGCTTCTGCTGTCTTCCCGTTGAGAGAATACAGGGGATTAATAGCTAATGCTGACCGTCCTTCCAAGTCAGTTCGACGCATGATGTGCAGCTCAATGAATGTCTTCACGATCTTGCGTGCTGTAGGATAGGAGCAGTCTGCGATGCGGGCAAGGTCTTTGACGGTAAGCGGCGTCCCCTTTTGTCCGCGCTCATTGTCGCCTTGCAGGAGGTTAGTTCCCTCGCTGGCATAAGGAGCGATCTTCAACAAAAAACCAGCCTCAGCGAGTGACAGCTTTCTGAGCCGTCGCTTTGCCTTTTGGCTGGCTTTGATCTTCACGAATTTTGAGCTACGGCCTACGGGTCGAAATACTTTTACAATTTCGTCTGACCGGCGCAACACTTCCTCTGTGTAGTATATTTCTCCTGTCACTGAGTCAACATACTGGCGCACTACATTTCACCCACCTCCATGAAAAAAAGCACCGTGTGGGTGCTTAATTTAAACTATTTCTTATTAGTATCACTGTGACAATAACCCCTGCGATAGTTGGAAGAATAGTTTTCGAACTAACAACAATATCAGGTATCGAAATTCCTAGATAAATTTCTGGCAAAATATCACCCCCTATACTTCCATTCTGAGGTAATGGCAGGTGCTTGTCTATATCAAAAGCCCCACTCTTTTTTGCAGGGGCCTCCGCCGCGAGCCAATCCTTACGCCTACTCCGGTCACAGGCTTTAGGAGGCGTTGCAGAACAATCAGTAAGCATTTGCCCCTGCTTACCGGAAAAAAGCCTCTGCACTCTTTGACAGGGTTGGCCAATACGAAAATGAGAGATACTGGACAAGGGGCGAGTGGCCGGAGCCGTAAGTCTCGCATGTAGGCCTCTGTCCGATACATCCCAGCAGAGTAGTTCGCGATTTTTCAAAGCTCCGAGAGGGGTTCCCAAAACTTGAAAACCGCTGTAATGCATACAAACAAAAATAATTGCATGGTTCCCTGCTACGCTCGTCGCAACTGGTGCGTTCAGGCTCAGAATGTCCCCCTCTCGTAAGGTCACATTCATCATCACCCATAGATTCGCTCAGGTACACCATTGATAAGGGATAGGCGGTATCTCCCAAGAGCCGGAGTCGCTTGCTCTTGACTCAAGATTACCGTCCATAACATTTCAAATCGTCCTGCCTTTTATCCCTGATAAAGTCCGAGATTTATCCTGCATTTTATCGTGATTTTGTTGGGCTTTTTCGCACAAAAAAGGGCACTCAGATCATTCCGAGTGCCGTAGCAATTTGCATTATTGCCTCTTTCTTTTTTGTGTAGAATTGGTCTTTTGTCAGACCTAAGTCCAGATATACATTGATGTCCTTCACCCTGGACGTGCAGAGATACTTCTCTTCGATGATCTGGGGCTCTACTTCATCTAACGAGTACTGCAACGCCCTTTCAATCTGTCTTGCTTTCAACTCATTCGTGGACTCAGACTTTTGAAGCCGTGGAAACAGTTGATCGACACCCTTCTCCTGTCGCTCCTTTTTATTTTGTACAGCAACACGAAGGGCTTTATATTCTTTTAATGCTTTGACAACAGCCTTTCTGACTTCTTTTTCGTCTACTGGTTCCAGAAATGACAGTTGCTCTTGTGCGCTCATCTTTCCAACTCCCCCTCGTGGCAGCCCATGCTATAATTTTCTTGGCGAAAGAAATTATTAGGGCTCCCTGCTGGGGGCTATTTTTTGTCTGTTTGCGCTGTAAACTTGACGCAAGAGTTCAATTTGAGGTGATCATAATGGTTGCTGTATTTATCCGCACTGCCTTCAACGATTTTCGAAAGACTGAAAAACAATTGGAGTCCTGCATGCCGCTTGTCCAAGATGCAGCCCATAAGGTGTATATGAAAATCAACATTAAAACCATTGACTCTGATCTGTCTGTCTCAGATGATTGCGGACATAGAGGCTGGGGTGGTAAACAAGGTAATCTGTCACAGTGCTGAGCGAATCTCTCGTAACCTTGTTGAATTGGGGAAGTTCATGCAGCTTGCTACTCATATGAATGTCCCTGTGATATTTGCCGAGTGATTCCATTCAGAATCACTTTTTCTCTTATGTTAAATGCCAGTCAAAACGTTTTATGAAATAGAAAAATGTCACTTATCTGTAACTATCTTCATATGTTGTTCATTTATAATAACCTTATAAGCAACATCACTCCTTATACAAAGAAAGAGGAACCAACATGAATTTCAAAAAAATCATCATCGGCATCATACTGACATCCGTCGTAGTGATCGGCATCTTACTCGCTGTTAACTATGGCAAAGTAGAACAACCTGAATCTCAAGAACATTTCAGCTCTAAGCCCCTGACTTCCTCGAACGGGCATCAAAAGGTGAACGAACCTTCAAGTGCAGATGCAGACAAGATTCAGCAAGCGGCCAAAGTAGAACAGCCAGTACAGCCTGTAGCGCAAGAAAGCGGAAAAACTGACCTTTACACTAACCCTCAAGCAAATTTCAGCTTTAAGCCGCCAACTTCTTGGAACGGGCATTACAAGGTGAACCAATACGAAGGTGCAGATGCAGACAAAATTCTGCCATCAGCCAAGCATGTAGTGCAATTCGACTATTCGACCAAAGATGGAAAAGGTTCTGAAGCGCTTCTGATGATCTCCGTTTTTACGAAAACTGATTGGACTCGCCTCTCTGGCGAAGAAGGGCCGCCTGTAGGGACATCCATTGCAGAATCAAATGACATGGTGTATGTGTATACAACGCCACAGTCCAATCCGTTTGATTCCCAATCTGAAGACGGCAAGCTATTTGACCAACTGTATGGTGATTTAAAAATAAATGAGTCTTTCGCACTTCTAAAATAAGACTGTTACTATTTGTTGTACTCTGAAAAGACATGACTTCACTTTTACAGTTGTAAGTATGCATAGGGTTCCCCCTCGCTCTTGGTATGAACCTTTAGCGGTAGAGACATAAGATAATCGTTTGGAGATTGCACCCTTAGTGGTGCTTTTTCTTTTCTTTAGGTGTCCTAATTCCAATTCCAGAGTCCTTGCTACCCTTTTGTTGGCACCGGATCAATAGGCTTTACATTCGCCATCTCCCAGGCGTAACGTCCAAAGTCGAAATAACCAAAGAGCAATTCGTGCCCGTCTACAACTTTAGAGTTGCTGAGATACGCGGATACGTTACCTTTATTCCCGATAACTTTATGGCAACCCACCAGATCGGCAAATGCCACAATCGCCCCTGTTGGCAGATTGCCATATACCCGTGCAAATCCAAAACACTGCGGAAAGGCTCCTGCAAGCAAAACTCCTTGCTGCCCGGATAAGTTGCATGCAGGGTAATTGACTACCATCGACCCAGCTTGTTCATGAACTACAGTTAGTTGCTTTTTGCCTCCGCATAATTGCAATACTGAGAAACAAATGTGTGTTTCATGAAACCCAAGAATTCTTTTCTTTCATCCTCACGCCCTTGCTCGTCTCTGCTGCTACCACTTCACCTTGCAACTGATCATACTCTCGTCGTTGCTTTTGTAGACTTTCACCTAACGATTTGTTAACATCCCTCAACACCCGCAGTTCATCTACACATATATACGGGCTCCCAGCTGGGGGCTATTTTTTTATAGAAAGTAGTTGATACGATGACTTATGACATCCGCGAATGAGCGTTCTCAAATGATTCAGAGTTACCACATCAAGATTGGGACCTATTTATCACTACTATAGATACTGCTCCTTTGCTATTATCATTATCTGTTAACCCGAAAGTAGCAAAGGATAAGCGAAAAGTCTTTCTAGCTTGTCTATATCTATTAGTAGGTGATGCTGTCAAAATTAAAAGTAATAAAAACCACCTTGAAGAAGTTCGTTCTTTTGTAGAACAGGCTTCTTCCAATCGAAATACGTTCATCCAACAATGGGTAGCCCGTTCATTTCAACTCATCCAAAATCCTGAACTTTTTGATTACGAGAAGTGGTGTGCTGGCGATTCGATTTTCGAAAACTGGGATGACTAAAATCTTCAGTTCACTCCCGAAATATTGTGTTCAATCCTGTTCTCTGTTCGAAATAAAAGAATATTTCGGAATTAAAAATATTGTATTTTTTTGTATCCAAAGGTAATCTTTATACGAATTCAAATATTAGGAGATGACAGAAATGAAAAGATTAGCATCTGTAGCTTTATCCATTTTTTCAGTCTTTGCCATTATTTCATCAGCGAGTGCCGCAACACCTCAAGCTGTTCAATCAAATGTTACGGCCCAAGCGACTGTCACCAAGCTTGTTATTGAAGAAGATATCCCTTACAATTTCTATCCTTATGACTATGCTCCTATTTGGGTAACTGCTCATTTTTCGGACGGAACATCCAAGCTTGTATCAAATGAAGTTAACGTAACGGATGAACAAGCATGCGAGTATATCAAACAACCTAAAACTGCATATGCTATGGTTAAAGCGACAAGATCTACAGGAAATGATGTTGGCTGGTTTACTGTTGAGTACGGTGGCGTGGAAAAGACGCTCTACTTTAGTGTTGAATAAGATATTAAACCAGAGTCCTTCTTTCTAACAGAAGGACTCTTTTTTGTTTCCTTCTTTCACAATATATTGTTAAACAGATAGCTTTTGATTGCGATCTTACTTACATGGAGATTATCTAGTTATGCAGAAATGATGAGCAAACATGTTTGGTAAGAAAGATGTTTACCTAACTGCAACACAAGTTGCTAACGCATTAGGCATTCCAAAAGAAGAAGTTTACAAGTGAGAAGCAGAAGGCAAGTTGATTGGCTTCAGGGCAACCCCTAACGATACAAGAGCTGTGTTTTCTATGCGAGAAATTAATCGTTTATAAGAGAAAAGTTTGCTCTGATTCCGACTCATCACAATTTCTCTTTTGTTAAGTAACGATAGACTAACCGTTTGAGGGACAGACCAAATATCTCCCCTCTCGAAAATGCTCATATTCCAAATAGATTCCTTGCTTGCATCCTACTCTCCCCAACTTGTAGAAATCACTAACAAATTCGGCTATTCAGTTAATCATCTGTAGAACGAAATACTGATCGCTAAGTTGTACTAGTCTTTGCTTCATTATTTTCAAATATTTCTCTCAGACCGATATATGTTGCTATTTTGAAATCCGTCACTCTACTATCTCCAGGACGGATTTCAAGGCTCATGAGCTTGAACATGAAATTGCCAATTGCCAGATTTCGTTCGTGATATTGATATTGAATAAACTCTTTTAAAGCGTCATAAATGCAACATATCAATATTGGAAACAGTTGTTCCCACTCTTTATTTCCTTTCAAATCATCTTGAATCAATGCTTCATTCTTAAAGCCAATGTGACCTTGACATGGCTCAATTACGAAATCAACGATGGCATAGTGTTCTGCCACTGCCTGTCTAATATATCTAGCTTGTTTTTCTACCCATTCCGTTACAGTAATAATAGATACTTTGTCTACTTCATAAGGTGGAACAATCCAGATCATAGCGAGCTCCTTTCTGTTTTAACATCTGAAATGATTGCTTCCATAAATAACGCCTTCACCAGATATCTTATTTAAGCACATTTTAAGGAGATAAATGACTGTAATTGTGATGAATTTGGTCTTGAATGTCGGCGTCGCAGGGCTGTATACGATGGCGCTATACAACGAGTCGAACACTTCTACCAGTTCATCATGCACAATTCACCCCCCCTTTTTAACAAATCGATTGTTTTGTTAATCTGCGGCAACCAAAATTGTTATCGCTTCCTCTTGGGTGATAATCGAAATGGTGTCTTGTTTCCGATCTTCTATCGAATAAACTCCGCGATCAGAGCGATGTAGTACAGATTTACTTTCATAGCGATGCCCTCCCCATTTATCAAATCGCGTGTTGTGTCAAATTTTGTATTTACTTCAAGGAATAATCATTTTAATGTATATAGTGTTTGAAACATAAATCTGGGATTCGAAAGGTACTTTATATGACTCGCTCAAAAAAATTGATACTATTAGGTTTCATCACAGGTCTATTAATATGTGTTGCTTTTCCAGTCCTTCAAAAGGAAGCGACCCTGATTGGATTATGGATGATTCTGTGGAGTCGTATTAGTTTACGAAAAGGCTCTGTTTATGGAATCTGGAAGCTTTTAACCTACATAACATTAGTGATTGGCTGGATACTCTTGCTTTTCGGGATACTTTTGACAGCCTTAGAGTACATTTTCTAAATTACCGTTTTGTTAAGCAGCCACTTTTATAGCAGCTTGGTAAATCGCTATTGGTAAAGACTTGCACTCCAAGTATTCGATGAAAATATCGTTTGAGACTGAAGACAAATTACCCTAACGGACAGGATAGATTTATTCATTTCACGAGTACCTTATTATGGGAATCGCAGCACGAAAATTAAGTGAAACTGCAAACAACCAGATTAGGAGGTCACCAAATGAAGAAGCCAGTAATAACTTTCTTTTTAGCCGTGATTCCGAGTATAGCTACCATACTTTTATTGCTCGATTACTTTCCTTATACAGGTCTTGGTAGAATTGTAAGTATTCCAATTACATTAATTTTAAATATTGCTATTTTGTTAATTTCTCTGTTTATCACTCAAAAATTAAAATCAAGAGTATTCAAAAGTCTGATTTGGGTTGTAGCCATACCAATAAGCGTGTTTGTGGCGATTTTTTTGCATCCACAAGAATACTTACCTAGTGTTTTAACGCAACTTCGAGAACTGATATTTGCTCATTAACTATTTTGATAAATCCATTCATTCCCAGTTGTACGTTGCTTTTGCTGTATCATCTCTATGAATGACTTGCTGTCATTACCGAAGCCTTAAGGCTCTACTTATTACTCATCCGTTTGATCACAAACAAAACCAAATATTGTAAAAAATACCAATTAATAATTTTAATTAAAGAATAGGGAGTGCTATGAAATGACTTTTCGTAAAGTAAGGAAAATGGTTACCATTCCTCTGTTGTCAATGGGACTAATTCTCTCTGGGGCTGTTGCTTCCGCATCAGCAGAGAAAGCTCCAACATTAAGCCAACAGAATGTTCCAGCTACGAACCTTTCTAACTATTCATACTCAATTCCAAATGCTAACTATGTTTATAGCCCAGTCTTTAATCTAAATGCAGGAAAAGCATATCTATTGGTTCATAATCAAGTTGCACATGATGACAGTTATTCATCTGATGTTAGATACCAACTTCGCAAATTAAACACTGATGGTACTATTACTATTGTAGGGAAGGTAAATGTGACACAATCTACTTTTTCCCCAAGACTTTACGAGATTGTAGATATTCCAAGCAAAAAATGGTAATATCTTCACTAATCAACTTTTAGGGGGTGTCTCAAATGAAGTTATATCCTCAGACATAGAAAATTTGGAAGCGAGGAGTTATATGTCATTTGAGATTATAGAACGCCCCCCTACTCTTGAAGAGTTTCATCAATTGTGCGTTTCGGTTGGTTGGGAAAAGATGATGAATTTCAAAGTGATCAAAGACTCACTTGAAAATTCTTTGTATTCAGTTGTTGTTCTCTCCGAAAGTAAAATAATTGGTATGGGCCGAATTATCGGCGATGGGTACGTTTATTTTTACCTCCAAGATATTGTTGTACTTCCGGAGTTTCAAAAAATGGGGATAGGGACAATGATTATGGACAACCTTATGTCCTATCTAAAAGAGAATGCTCCCGATAAAGCTTTTATTGGTCTTTTTTCTTCTAACGAAGGTAAGATACTGTATGAGAAATACGACTTTAAACAGTACCCTGCTTTAACAGGAATGTTTCGTGTTGCGCCAATATAGTTAGTTGCAAGTCTCCTCCGAACCAGGGGGAGTTTTTACTTTTTTGCCTCAAATGCCTACGGTTTATTTGGTTTTCTTTATTTAGCTATTGGAATTTGGAGTGTTTTTACATAATTCAGCAAAAATAATGAGTGATTTAACTTAATTGAGCTTGTGTGCCCTGCTTTTTTTGTCCTATCCTCCCGCGTTACACTCCTAGAAAAAGGAGTGTTGTCTCCGTGAATTTTTTAGTTATTAGGTTATTGAAAAGTTCCGTTATCGGCATAATTTTCATTTTTAAGTTCTAATAGTAATTTGCCCTACGCTATTTCTTTTGGTCCTCCATTCCTTGGATTCGTACAATCACCCCTTCCACTTGCGTTTTGACTGATCCAATAAGAGCGTCTTGATCAGCAAGCAAATAGAAAAGCCACCCGGCATCCGAGTGGCTTCATCCCAATATCCACAAAAAAACGCTTGTTGTGTAAAATTTTGTAATGAAATGTCATTTTTCACATCTGTTTATCCTTAACTTTGAATGGAAGTAGAGAACGAGCTACGAAATGTTACCTCAAAATAGCTCCTCCGCTGCGAACAAACTACCGATTCTGCGGCTGTTTCGTACGATAAAACTCATTAAACAACTTCATTAACGCTCGCTTTTCGATACGGGATACATACGAACGAGAAATGCCCAGCTCACGTGCAATTTCGCGCTGTGTCTTTTCTTTGTCCTGATCCAACCCAAATCTGCCGATGATGACCTCTTTTTCGCGCTCATCAAGGATGTGAATGTGCTGGTAAATTTTATTGGACTCCAGCTTGAGCTGTACTGCGTCGACCACTTCGTCGGTTTCTGTGCCAAGGACGTCGATTAAGGTAATTTCATTGCCTTCTTTATCCGTCCCGATTGGGTCGTGCAAGGATACGTCTTTTTTTGTTTTTTTCAAGCTTCTTAGATGCATGAGGATTTCATTCTCAATACAACGCGCAGCATACGTAGCCAGCTTGGTGCCCTTATCCACCTGATAACTCTCGATTGCTTTGATCAGGCCGATGGTACCGATGGAAATCAGATCTTCACTGTCCTCACCCGTGTTCTCGAATTTCTTCACAATATGCGCCACCAAACGCAAATTGTGCTCAATCAACTTGTTGCGGGCGTAAGGGTCGCCTTTGGCCATGAGTCGGAGGTACTTTTCTTCTTCGGTGTCCTGAAGCGGTTGCGGGAAGGCATTGTTCTTGACATAAGCCACAAAAACAAGAAGTTCTTTAAAAACAAGGGAAAGCGCCGCGATAATGCTGGACATGGCTGCCACCTCCACGTCTGGAATAGCTTACTTCTATCCTTATGTGGGCGGTCGCCTATGCGTGCCTGTACGCAGGGAGTTGTTGTCGATTAATTCACTGTTGCTTGTATGGTAAAGGATTCACATTTTTGCATATGGATGGAGCTTAAAAAAAATCGGATATCTTGGTAAAATGAACAAAATGAATGATGGGAGCAATTACCCATGATAGAATTTGGCGCCGTGTCGATCGAATGGGGTACTGTACTCATTCAACTTGTCATCCTCTTCCTGCCTATAGCACTTGTCATTGCTTGCTGCTTGTTCATCGTAAAACGCACGGCAATCAAGCAAAAAGCCATCGACGAGCTGGAAAAACGTGTCGCAGCACTCGAGCAAGAAAGAAAGCGCCCGAAATCATAACGGACGCTTTCCTTTTTCCCCTATTCAAATAAAGCCATCATCTCTTCGTCTTCTCGATCTCGTGCTATATCGTATGGTGTTTGCCCCTCCATATCCTTTTGGTTAGGATTCGCACCTTTAGCCAGGAGCAGCTCTACCACATCCACACGCTCCTCTCCATCCGCAACCTGTGTGTGCAGCGGGGTACTTCCATCATGAGCGCTGGCATGTATGTCTGCACCGTGCGCGATGAGCGCCTCTGCAACCTCTGGATAGAGTGCAATATGCAACGGGGTAATGCCCTCATCGTTTTTCGCATGGACATCTGCTCCCTGTGCTACCAAGTACGCAATAAGGTCGACATCGTCTGTCATCACAGCTCCATGCAGTACGGAAAACTCATACTCATCCTTCTCATGCAGCAATTCCGGCTGTTGCGTGACGATCTTTTTTACGAGCTCAAGGTCTCCCAGTTCGGCTGCATCATATAAATCTGCGAAATGATAAGTCATCTCTGTCTCTCCCATCATATTCACTCCTTCCTGCTCCTTATTGCTCCTCTGTCTCAAATACTAGCTTGGCGAGCAGGACCACTGGTGCCTCTTTTTCTTGCCCGCCCTCAGTGAGATCGAACAATTTTTCGTTAATCGGACCGTACCGCGATTCATTGCCGTACAGCAAAATCACATGTGGGTACTTGCCAATCTCCTCTTCTAACTGTTTGGGCCATTCTTTTCTATTGAGCGTTGCATTCATCGCATATTCGTTTTCCAAATACGTGAAGAAGTCCGCTCTGGCCTCTGCATCCTGTACCTCATGCACTTCAAAAAAGTCCTCGTCTATCCATTCAAGGCCCGACGCTGTTAAAAAGCCAGACGGTATCACATCCCCGTTTTCATCGTAAACCGGAGTCAGAAAATCCGCTAGTTCATCAGAAGACTGCAAGGTTGTTCCCCATACCGTTACCACATTTCTCATTGTCTTTCCCCCTCGCTCCATTCCTCTTGTACAAACACGGGTTCATGCCCCTTCGTCTAATGCTTTGCTATTTCCAAGGAAGCGCGAATGCGATCTACACGCTCCTTTTCCTTGCGCAGAATGGCTTTTTCGTACGCTACATCCAGCAACCGATTGATTTCTTGCCAATTCGCTTCACCGGAGGGGGACTCACCACTTGCGAGCATTTTGCCCCAAGCACTTAACGCAATCTGCCGCTGTGCTTCATTTCCGTCCAGCCAGCGAATCAGATCATCCCATTGTGGACGTGATACCGCGAATAGCTCATCCCAGCCTTCGATCGGGTACGCCACATGCGGTTCCATCCACAAAATGACTTCACGGGAGCGAAAGTGATGCAAATGACTGTTGGCAGCATAGCCAACCAGACATTCTTTTCTGGCAACGACCTCGTCCATTTCAGCCAAAACTCGCTGCAAGCCCTCTTCTTCTGGCAAACAAGCTGCCGCTACATAGGCACGTAGACTCGAGCCTATCCGTTCATAATGTGGCTCGGACTCCCAGAGCGAACGTACCCAGCTCCCTGCCTTCTTGCCTACTGTCTCGACAATGAGCTGGCACCAGAGTAACAAATTGCTTGATGAGGTTTCCTGCTCGATTTGTGCTACCCATTTATGCAAAATCGGCTCCCAATCATACTGAACAAATGCCTCTTGGATACGTGAATCTCCTGCACCATGCATTTTTGCAAACAAGACCAGCTTCTCGAAATCTTGTGCGGCCTCTTCAAAGGTTAGCGTCCGATAGATTTGCAGCCATTCTTTCCACTCTTGTGCGACTTGCCCCTCAACATCGAGGCCTTCTACCCCGGCAAGCGCTTCATAATTCCAGCACTCTGCCCCAATACAGCCGAGCTCCGTGACTCGCTCTACGAACTCTGTAAAACTTTTGCCGAGCAATAAAAATTCGTCTGTCTCATGCCCCCATGAATAGACGGGTGGGTCATCTGCGCCTGTCGACAAATCGATGAGCAGCATATCGCCATTACCGCCGACGTGAAAACAAAGATACCTTTTCTCGTCCTCATCCGCTTCGTCTCCACCAAAGTACGGCCACTCAAATGCATCCAATGACCATCCCAAATCTCCACTGAGTGAAAAAGGATCTAACGCTCGAGATGGCAACGACCAATTTATTTGAACTTGACTGCTGCCCGTAAGCAAAATAGTACGGATCGTCGCGGGAAAGCGGATCCCGAGACTTTCCTCTCTTCTTTCGATTTCTTCCAGCGCCGCTGGTGGTTCTATCGTGAGCGGCCAAACCTGAGCACCTTGTCGCTCCATATCGTGCATAAGTAATTTCCACGCTTCAAACCATTTTTCCATTCGCTGCTGCATCGGCACAACGACCTCTCTCGTTTGTCGTTTTCTATCTTACGAATTCTATTTCTATTTTCTTTATCTAAAATTCGATTTCATATCCTACTAAAGCACCAATTATATCCATTTTTTTCATGGTAAAATGATCTACAAAGCCTCTACTTTTACCGATATTAGTAGAAAAACACAGAAATGAGGACCTAACTGATGACCACCATTGGAATTGATTTGGGCACGACAAACAGTCTGGTGGCCTACTGGACTGAGAATGGACCCGTGCTCATTCCAAACGCGCTCGGAGAAACACTGACTCCTTCTGTAGTCAGCGTCGATGAGAACGGCGAGATCTTGATTGGAAAAATCGCCCGAGAGCGCCTCTTAACTCACCCTGATCGGACTGCTTCTACCTTCAAACGGTTTATGGGGACAGAAAAAAGGTACCAATTGGGGAGATATTCCCTTTCTGCCGAAGATCTTTCCTCGTTTGTGATTAAATCGTTGAAGGCGGATGCTGAGGCTCATTTAGGGCACCCCGTTCACGAAGCGGTTATCAGTGTGCCTGCCTATTTCAACGACACACAACGCAAAGCAACGAAACGAGCAGCAGAGCTTGCTGGGCTGAAAGTAGAACGCTTGATTAGCGAACCGACTGCCGCCGCGATCTCATATGGCCTCCATCAGGAGGAATCCGAGACACAATTCCTCGTATTCGATTTAGGTGGCGGAACGTTTGACGTTTCTATTTTGGAAATGTTCGAAGGTGTGATGGAAGTAAAATCAATCGCTGGAGACAACTTTTTGGGCGGCGAAGACTTTACCGATCTGATTGCCTCTTATTTTATAGAAGCCCATCGACTCGACATCAACTCGCTTGACAGCAAAACACGTTCGTCCATCCACAAACAAGCTGAGTTGTGCAAGCGCGCTATGTTTTCCGACCAAGAAGGGAAAATGAGTGTCAATATTCAGGGAGCGCTGGTTGAAACGACTCTCAGCCGGAATCAACTGGAAAATCTCGCGTTTCCTCTGCTGCAACGACTTCGTCAGCCGATCGAGCGTGCATTGCGAGACGCATCCATCTCCCCTCGGGAACTGGACGCAATCGTGCTTATTGGCGGTGCAACGCGCATGCCTCTTATCAAATCCATCGTAAGCAAAATATTTGGCCAACTGCCCTATTCGCATATTAATCCTGATGAGGCTGTTGCATTGGGAACAGCGATTCAGGCAGCACTCAAGGAACGCAACCAGGCGTTAAACGAGCTTGTTTTGACCGATGTTTGCCCATACACACTCGGTACGGGTATTGTACAAACCATGGCAAACGGCAAACACGAGGATGGCTACTTTTTTCCGATCATCGAGCGCAATACGCCCATCCCGGTCAGCCGGGTAGAACGGCTATATACCGTTAACGATTATCAACGCTCCATTCTCGTTGATGTATATCAAGGGGAAAGCCGACGTGTCGAACATAACCTCAAGCTTGGCGAATTGAATGTAAAAGTTCCCCCTGCCAAAAAGGGCGAGGAGTCTATCGATGTTCGTTATACATATGACATCAACGGAATTCTGGAAGTCGAAGTGACTGTCGTCTCTACAGGCGTTAAAACCAAGGCCGTCATCGAAAAAAGTCCAGGTAGCCTATCAAAAAAAGAAATTGAGGAGCGTTTTCAAGCTCTTCAAAACATTAAAATCCACCCTAGAGAGCGAACCGAAAATCGATTACTTCTGGCAAAAGGCGAACGTATGTATGAGGAAGCGTTGGGCGAAGACCGGATGATCATTGCGAATTACTTACGCCGCTTCGAAAGTGTCCTCTCCACCCAAAATGAAAGAGACATCGCCAAAGCAGCAGAAGAATTAAAGCAGCAACTGGACATGTTTGAAGGGTGGAATGAGTATTAATGGGGATTTGGGAGATTCTCGGGATTGAACCGACGGACAATCCTGCCCAGATAAAAAAGGCTTATGCCAAAAAGTTGAAGGTGCACAATCCGGAAGTTGATCCTGAAGGCTTTCAGCGATTGCGAGAGGCGTATGACCTCGCCCTGAAGTACACACGCAATACTAAGCGGAATCGTATGTTCGAAGAAACGCCCCTACCGGAAAGACTGGATGAGCGGGAGGAGCATGAACCGGAAGAAGAGCAACCTATCTTCGATCCACCACAGCGGCTCACACTGTTTGACAGTTTTTTAGAGGAAACAACGCAAGAAGTAGTCTCTCAAGAAGAAATCCCCATTCCCAAGCGGTACGATTTCACGGAGAGCTACGATCATTCCGAACGCTCCTTGAACCCCGATGATATGGTGGAGCGTTTTTTCCGGCGTACGCAAGAGCTGTACGATAACTATTACGAGCGTATCCAGCTTGAAAACTGGCGTGAGTTGCTGAATAACGAGGCCATGTGGAATGTCGGCTGCCATCAACTCATCGATACGCGATTTCTCCACTTTTTAGAAGAACACTACCATTTGCCTCATGAGGTGTGGATGCTGCTCGATTCCCATTTTCAATGGCGGGAGAAATCGGAAAAGCTCGCAATCCAGCTCTCAGGACGTTTTATCGCTTACCTGAACGGGCAGCTCAATCGGACCTTCACGCTGCGTTACCACTCTTTTGAGAATCGCGAGGACTTGGATATTGAAGCGTTTCTTGAATGGCGCAGCGATGCGTTATTTGCCCTCATGGAAAATGATTGGGAAACGGCTCAGGGCTATTTGGCAAAAGCCCATGCCCTGTACGCTCTTGACCCCGATTTGATCCGTTTACAGGGCGAATATTTTTTGCGAACCGGCAATAAGAATCGTGCCTTTCATGCTTTTGATCAATTATTACGTCTTGATCCAGATAACATCGATGCGTATCTGTATCGTGCGCGACTTTTCCTCGAAAAGGGAGATGCTGCTGATGCGATCAAGGATTGCGAGGAAATCCTCGCTCGCATGCCAGAACTATGGGACGCTCGCAGCTTGTTGGGGAAAGGCTATCTTCAGCTAGGGGAATGGGAGAAGGCTCAAGAGGTTTTTCAGGAGATGCTTTCGCATAATCCCTCCGATATCGACGCGAAGATATGCCTGACACAAATACAGTCACCGTTTAACAAGGTGACCGAGCCCGCTACGAACAAGCTGGCCAAAGGCGCTAGGAGAAAAAACTTACGCGCACTCGGGCTGCCTGGCAATCTATCAAGGTTCAAGCAATTTTTTGCCATCTACACCAGACGTAACATTTGGACGATTATTTTTCTCCTTCTGCTCCATTACGCTATGTTTGCTGTTGTCTCCATGAAGCTGGAGATGACTCCGGAGCAGATGTTTGACTCCTTGGTCAATACATATAAACCTGTCCAAATTAAGACGATCGACGAGTTAAAACAAACTCCGCTTGGCTACCAGGTGGAATTTACATTGACCAAAGCGTCTTATATCAATATGCTCCGCGTCTATGACAAAGAGAAGCATCCCGAGCCAAAAGCCGAGTTCATTCCTGCTGCCAAAGCCGAAGAGCGAGATCTCTTAAACGCTGACACCGGTTATATAAATGTGTGGTATCTGGATCAACAAGCGATCATAGTCATTACGGACTACGACCATGCCAAAGAAATTCATGACAAGCATTCCATTACGATGCGAGGAACGCACAAGGTGATACCCGATGGTGAGATGTTGCCTGTCATAGTAAATGCTTTGGACAAACGCAGGCATCCGCACAATGCGGTTCTCGTGACCGATACGTATATCAATGCCAAGGCTGACTTAGAAGAAAAAGGATGGACAGGGTCATGGCTTCTGGGCATTCTCGCGATGATTTCCCTGTTGTATTACATCCGTATCATTCGTGAGATTCCCAAAACTCGCAAAGCATTGACATTCCACTAAAGGGGGCAGAGAGGACTTTCATGACAAAAGAGGCAGAAAACGAAAAAGAGATCGATCCAAAGTTAAGGCGCTACTTGCATGCTCTCTCCTCTGTTTGCTTAAATCAGAAGCGGCTCGCGTATTATTTGGCCATCCACGAATACAACCGCCTGCGCGATACCTTTCTGCGGCTTCGAATCGATAACAGATGGGATACGGGAGATGCAGCCAAAACGCAAGAGCGCTTGACTTGGTTTTTGGAACATGGGCGAAGAACTGAATTTGATCAGCATCGCCACGTATTATCCGCACTCAGCGCTGCCAATCGTTCCAATTACATCGCATCCTTAAAAAAAGGCGACATGGAGTCAGCCCGGCAGTTGGTTGTGTACTCGTACATGAACAGACTCCCACATGCCGGCATTGCCGCCTTTGATTACGCCTGGTATCTCATTATTTGCAAAGCGGGCGCCCAACAGTCCTATATTCCCAAGGCAGATGCTGTAGAAAGCATGCTGGACATAGCCAAGCGAATCCAACTCGCATATTCGAGCTGGGAAGAGTATTTATTTGCATATGCATGCGGCAATCTTTTCGACGAAGCAGGCGCATCCAAAAATACGAGTAAAGCAACCGAAGCTCATATTTTGAAGCTCCTGACGGGTAAGTACAGTCCGATTCGTGAATTTGACTGGAAGTTTGATCTCACACCTTACTTGCCCTCTCCTCAAGTAGAAAACTTGCCTTCTTTTAGCAGCTAAGCTTACGAAAAAACGTTTCCCTCGGACTTTTCACTCTATGTCCAATGGGAAACGTTTTTTGTTCTTGTAACTAGCCTTGATAGAAGTCTTCTTACGCCTTATCCGATAGGTCCTTCACCATATGGCTCAATTTATGACCGCTTACGATCACTGTCCCATCCTCACGATAGCCGAGCGATTCATACAGCTTGCGTGCACGTGGTTTTTCCTCGTCAACAAGCAAAGCGATTCGGTCATGCCCGCGCTGAATCGCTTCTTTTTCAAAGGCATTCAGCAGAAGTGATCCGATCCCCTTCCCTCTGCATGAGGAATCAACCGCGACAGAATCCAAATAAAATTCGTCATCCTTTGCTTCTTTTACAAGCGTAATCGTCTCGCCAGTCAAACGTTGGACATGCTCAACGAAGGGACGATCGAGCACCTCTGTTTGGCTTCCATGATAAAAGAGCGCCAGTCCTACCGGTACATCTCCATCCATGGCAATCACCGCGTTTTCGTAGCTGAGCCGGTTATTTTCCTTCGCAAAAAACTCCTCCATCATGCGAATCGCATCTGCTGCCTCCGTTGCACCTGTCAACGTATGCGCGATATCGCCAATGGCATCATAAATTAATGGCGCAGCAAAAGCTGCATCTGTGGGTTCCGCTTTGCGTATCATGTGTTTCCTCCTTGCGTTTCGAGCATTCGCACGACACGGCTCTTTTCGTTTCTTTGTCTATCATGCACACTATCATTGTGTCACAATCTGCCAAACTGATCGAGCTTTCCCGACGATCGTTCACAGATCAGCAACAATGAAACCGCTCTCATTTTCCAAGAGCGGTTTCACCTTTTTCGCGTCGTCTTTCCTATCCAATCATTTTTTCAATCGTCAGCTTGCGATCATGCCGCAAATCGAGGAATTCACCCATTCTTCTGACCAACGGCCGCATCGGTTCATCCTGATGGATAAGAATCACTTCCACTTCTTCCCCACTACTCAACCTCGCCTTCGCACCTACGTACAGCAAGGCAATGTAGCGGACAAACTGTGCAACGATCTCAACATTTAACGCCCCGTTACAGGCTTCCTTCCACAAGAGCTGTGCTGCCTCGAATGGGGACGTCCTCCCTTTGTACACCCGATCAGAACAGATCGCATCAAACATGTCGGCAACGGCGAGCACCTGACATTCGATCGGAATGCTATCGCCTTTTCTTTGCTCCGGATAGCCAGACCCGTCGAGTCGCTCGTGATGCAGCAAGGCACACAAAGCCAACAGCTCAGATCCACCCTCCATCTCACGGATCATTTCATAGCCGTAGACGGTATGCTTCTTCATGATCGCAAATTCTTCTTCACTTAGCTTGCCTGGCTTAAGCAATATTTCCTTCGGTACCCTCATTTTCCCAATGTCATGCAAAAATCCGGCCGTCCCCATGAATGCTATTCGCTCTTCATCCCATTTCATCAAGCGAGCAATGAGCGAACAAAGAATGCCTACATTTAATGAATGTCGGTATGTATAGCTGTCTGCCCCTTCCAGTACGTACAAGTTCCGGAACAACCCCAAATGCTTCGTCGATTTTTCTGCTACATCAAAAAAGATGTTGGAAAAATGCTCAAGACTCGGTGCCCCGCCAACTGTCAGTTCATCGAAGAGTAGTCTCGTTTTGTCGAGGGCTTGTACATAAGCAGCAACAGTCTCGGAATCTGCCTCTAGCTGGAATAGCTGAGAAGTAACTTCTTCACCGGTTCCCTCCGTTAGACTCTGTATAATGTCAACCTCACGGACTCGTTGCTTTTGCAATAGGATCACATGGGCAGGCGTGACCGTCGTGTTTTGTCCCAGCAGCAAAATTCCTTGTTCGGTGTACAAATCAGCCGCTAAAACTTGTCCAATCAGTGAGAGATCAACAGGTGCCAAAGGCATACAATCAACCTTTCCAGTCTCCGTCTTTTTAGAGGTTGTTCAAAAAGTCGACTTTTTGAACTCACACTTTTACTCAAATTATAGAAAGGAAGAGGATGAGTTACAATCTTTTTTTCGACAATTCATAACTTTGCTGGACGCCGGGACATTTCACTATTCGCATACATATGATATCAAGCAAATGTCAGTGGTTTTATCAAGGAGGGACGAACGTCTCATGACGACGCTGTACATCACACCAAAAGCGTGGAAACAGATTGAGCAGGCCGTACGAAAAAAACCCTCGCTTGAAACAGGAGGGGTCATGATGGGATACCCACTTGGTGAAGATAGATGGGTCGTTACGTATGCAAGTGAACCAGGCCCAAATGCGATTCACCAGCCACATTCTATTTTTTTCGATGACACGCATCTCAATAAGCTCGTCCGAAAATTAAGCAGACATCGACAATGGAAATACATTGGTGATTGGCATAGTCATACGGTAAAACGCCTATCTCCCAGCAAAGGTGATAAGAGAACCATTTGGGCAAAAGCGTCACAGTCCATGTACATGTCCTCCTCTCCCCTCATGCTGATCGTCGGGCTAGGTAAAAACAATCAAATTAACGCAAGAGGCTTCATCCTCGGAAATACTCTTCGCGAGGTCAAGATTGAGCTGTATGATCGGCAAGCTCAGCAACAGCTCGGTGAAAAAGCTCCATAGCCTGGTTTTTCCCCCAGCTCGGCTGATTTTCTGCCACGACACAAATGGCGTAACGCGGCTCTTCTAACGGGGCGTACCCGAGAAACCACAGATGGTTGTTTCCATTCGCATCCCCGATTTGTGCAGTCCCGCTTTTGCCTGCCACCTGCCAAGTGGAATTCATGAGCATCTGTCCTGTTCCCTCGGTGACGACTTTACGCATCATTTTTCGCAATTTATTAGCTGTGACGTAGTCAATTCCGTCCAAAGCGAGGTCCTGCTCTGGGAACGTATGGAACGACTGACCATTTCGGTATGCGATCTCTTTTACTAGCCGTACTTGAGAGCTTTGACCGCCACGCAAAATCGTTACCATCATGTTGGCTGCTTGCAAGGGGGATATTCGTACATCCCGTTGACCAATGGCGCTTTGAATCAGGACGCCTTCATCGTCGCGGGATACTCCCTCTGCAAAGACTCTCCCCGGCTCTTCGCCATCCAGCTGCTTGAAGTTTTTGAGTTTATACAGATTGGGAGTAACATGCCCCACTTGAGTGGTCAAGCCCAGCTTTTTTGCATATTCCTCCAACTTTTCTCCGCCCACCAGCTTGGCAATATGGGCAATCGCAATGTTGCAGGATTGGGCATACGCTTCTTCCAGTGTCACACTGCCGTGACCTTCTTTTTTCCAGCAGGAGAATTGGTACTTCCCGTACTCCCCTGTACATGTGAAACGGTCAATTGGTGAAACAATCCCTTCCGCCAACGCAGCGGCTGCTACCACTGTTTTATAGACAGAACCAGGCGGGAGTTGCTTGAATGCGCGATTCTTCCAGTCGCTTGCGTTTCCCGTGACATTTGTTTGATCATAGGTAGGGCGGCTCACAGCTGCAAGAACATCGGCTGTTTGTACGTCCAAAACGACGATACTGCCCTCTTTTAAGCCTACTTGATCGGCTGCTGCCTCCATGCTTCGTTGGATTGCTGCATCCAAGGTAGTCGTTAATGACAGCGGATAGTATTGATTCGACTGCTTTGTATAGCGAATATCCAACCCTCGGAGCGGTTGTCCGTGCCCATCTACATAATAGGACAAGACAGACGGCTCTACCCCTTGTAAAAACCGGTCGAAGCTTCGCTCCAGACCCGATGCTCCCAGCGTGCTCTCGGCATTCATTTTCCCGCTGGTCCATTCATCTGGATACAGCTTCTGCACCATGTCGGGATTTTTATGGATAAAACCAATCAGATGCTTGGCTACTTCATCCGCGCGGTATCGTTCTGTCACCGCCAATGCCACTACTCCTGGGATGGCAAGTGCATTGATTTCCTCGGCCTGCCGCTCGGTGAGCATCACCAGCTTGCCGGATTCCTCTCGCATGAGTAGCGGTACTTTTGCCTTTTCCATCGTCTCCGACAGCCGTTCCTTAGATTCTCCGGTTATTTGAGCCAATCGCTGCAAGCCATCTGTTCCTTGCAGGCTCCCACGTGCCAACGGGAACAAAATCAAGGCGAGATGCTCTTCTCCGGTAAAGGCGTACCCATTTCGATCTACGATATCGCCACGCCCGCTATGCAGTACGATGCTTTGCTGTCTTTGTTTTACTGCTGCCTTTACCAAATCAACGCCATGCCGAGAAAACCGATGGGGCGATCCGAGTTGAATCCACCACAAGCGCGCGACCAAACCGAGCCATAACAACGACATGGACAGCAATACAAGAAAGTGACGTCTTTTGATTCGTCGATCCAACTGCATCGAATTCCCTCCCTGGCTTTTTTCACCAGTATTGCCGGAATGAACGCGACAGAAACAACGAACAAAGAAAAAAGCACACCGTACGTCACGGTGCACTTTAAGGTGTTTATGATTGATTGGCGAATTGTTGCTTCTCCAATAAAATATTGCTGATCTTCGTCGATAACAGATCCAATGCTACTCGGTTGTAGCCGCCTTCTGGGATGATGACGTCTGCATATCGCTTGGTCGGCTCAATAAACTGCAAATGCATCGGTCGAACAACGTTTAAGTACTGTGTCACCACTGAATCGAGGGAACGACCGCGCTCTTCGATGTCACGTACGATTCGGCGTGCAATACGCACATCCGCATCCGTATCGACGAATACCTTGATATCCATCAAATCACGAATCCGCTCATCCTCCAGAATCAGCATTCCTTCCAGAATGATGACATCCTTCGGGTCGACCTGGATTTGCTCTGGCTTGCGGTTATGCACCTTGAAGTCGTAGATCGGTTTTTGGATCGCTTTTCCTTGCATTAGCTCTTGCAAATGCGCAAGCAACAAATCGTTGTCAAAAGCGAAGGGATGGTCATAGTTCGTCAACGCCCGCTCTTCTGGGCTCAAATGGCTTTGATCCTTGTAGTAGGAATCCTGCTCAATCATCGTTACACTATCATTTTGGAACTGGCGGTACAGCTCCTTTGCAACAGTCGTTTTTCCGGAACCACTGCCTCCCGCTACCCCAATCAATACGGGGTTACCCATGCTTCATGTCCCCTTCCTCATGATGCTTTACACGTTTACGACCCTATGTTTTTACTTCTTTTTCATACTGATGGCCAGCCCATCTCCTACTGGAATAAATGTCGTTTCTAAATCAGGACGCTCCATCAGATGTGAATTATAAGAAAGCAGCTTGTCCACCATCGGACGCTGGCGCTTGCCCGCTTCTTCTGGGGTCGCCACCAGTCCTCGGAACAGGACGTTGTCGCTGATTACCAAACCGCCTTCGCGAAGAAGCGGTAGATACAAATCGAGGAATACTCGATACTGCCCTTTGGCTGCATCGATAAACAAGCAGTCAAATTGATACGACTCCGGCAGCCCTAAAGTGGCGTCACGTGAGAGTATTTCCACACGATCTGCACATCCTGCTTCTTTTATATTTTCCCGTGCTCTCACCAATCGATCTTCATCTATGTCCATTGTGACAATTCGCGCTTCCGGTGCAGCTTCTGCAAGCCAAATGGTGGAATAGCCAATTGCCGTACCCACTTCAAGAATCGCTTTGGGACGATGCAGCAACAACAACATCCGCATGACTTGAGCGGACGGGAGCTGCACAATCGGAATGTTTTCCTCTGCCGCCTCCTGCTCCAATCGCTTGAGCAGCAAAGAACGCTCGGGAACCAGGCTTGACACGTAGTCGTCAATTGCCGGATTGGTAATCATGATTTCACTCCTCTTTCGTTACAACCGAATTATTATAGCACACCTTGAGAAAGCTTGGCTACGTCAAGCACCGTTGATCGCATGCAAAAAAAAAAGAGGAAACTTGGTTAGTTTCCCCTGCTTTTCTTATCATTTGCTTCATGCTCTTGCAGTGTTTTGGAAAAGTAGTGCTCGGACGTTCCGTCTTTTTTCGTCACGTAGAAAAAGTAATCGTGTTTAGCCGGATTGACGACTGCTTCAAGTGAAGCTCTGCCTGGGCTTGCAATCGGCCCCGGTGGCAAGCCAGGATTTGTGTACGTGTTGTACGGGCTTTTTACTTTTAGGTCCTCGAAGGTCAGACGGTCTCGTTGTTTGCCGAGAACAAATTGAACGGTAGCATCAGCCTGCAACGGCCACTTATCGCGAATCCGATTGTAGTACACGCCTGCTACAAGTGGACGCTCCTTGTCTACTGTTACTTCTCGCTCAACGATCGATGCGAGATTAACCGCTTCATCCAGGGTTAAATCGTGCTGCTTTAGTTGCTCTGTCCACTCTGGCTTCCATTCCTTTTGAAATTGAGCCAGCATACGCGAGACGACATCATGTGCTGTAGCATCCTTGTCCACCTCATACGTTTCCGGGAACAGATACCCTTCCAGACGATGTTTTCGATCTGTATGCTTCGGTATAGCTGCGACAAAAGGATAGTCGGGAAATGCACCTTCATTTACTTCTTTTAAGAATGCTGCCTTCTCTACAATGCCTTCTTTATCGAGATGATCTGCGATCTGTTCGACATTCCAGCCTTCTGGGATCGTAAATCGGTTCGCATTGATCACGGTGTTTCCTTCCACCATGGCAGTTAGTATCTCGTCAATGGCTTGGCCAGTCGTAAATTGGTATTCTCCTGCCTTAAGATCAGGGGCCACGCCTTTATACTTCACGTAGTAATTAAATACATCGGCATTTCGGATCAGACCTTGTTCTTCCAGAAGTCGACCGATTTTTTGTACGGATGAACCGGACGGAATTGCCACGTTCTTCACCGTCTGTTCACCTGCAACTGGCTGTAATTGCTGGTACACGTACCACGCTGCTCCCCCCGCAGCCAAAATGATCAACAACAACAAGGCTACCAGCCACATCACAATTCGTCCGCCACGTCTGCGTCGATTTGTCACAGGGCGTCCGGGGTTAAAATCAGGCTTCGCTGACATTGGTTTCAAGCTAGAAATCCTCCCTTTAGGGTCTCTTTATCTCCATCCCATTCATTATACAAGAGGCTTATCCAACTGTCACTTCATGGGTGATTTTGGCGAAAAAAGACATAAAAAAGAGTCCGCCAGTTGCGGACTCTCTTTCCACGAATCTATTAAATTCCGTCTTTCTCCAAATCAGCAATCAACGTTTCGAAGGTAGCTTCTACTTGCTCCCACTCTTCATCATCCTCGATTGGCTGGAGCATGTCTGTACCGTCATAACGCAGGAAGTGAACCTCATACTCTTCTTCCTCTTCCTGATCTACTGGTACGAGCACCAAATAGCTGCGGTCTTCAATGTCAAAAATGTACATGATACGAAAATCTCGCGGTTCCTCGGTACCTTCTTCCGTCAGCGCGATCACATCGCCCACTTCGAACTCTTCCATCATCTCTTCACTCATTGTGGTCACCTCGATTTCGCGTCCAAATATCCTTGGAGGATTAAAGTGGCCGCCATTTTATCTATCACTGTCTTTCGCTTTTGACGGCTGACATCAGCAGAAATCAGCATACGCTCTGCCGCCATCGTCGTCAAGCGTTCGTCCCACATGTGGACAGGAAGAGACATGCGTTCCTCCAAAAGCTTGCCAAATGCTTGACACATTTCAGCACGCGGGCCTATGGTTCCGTTCATGTTTTTGGGCAAACCAACGACGAAAGCCCCAATTTGATACTGCGAAACTAATTCGCTCAGGCGGGCAAGATCCTTTTCCTTGGATTGTCGCTTGATGGTCTCTACTCCTTGCGCAGTCCATCCCAGCTCATCGCTGACAGCCACTCCAATAGTCTTGTCGCCTACATCCAACCCCATCAATCGTGTCATCGTTAAGGTCTACTTGCGCTCTGACAAGTAAACGGTCACCAACTCTTCTATGATTTTGTCCCGTTCCAATTTGCCGATCAGGCTCCGCGCGTTGTTGTGGCGTGGGATAAACGCCGGGTCGCCAGAAAGCAAGTAACCTACGATCTGGGTGATCGGGTTGTATCCTTTTTCCTGCAGGGCTTTGTACACCTCTGTCAATGTTTCTTGCACATCCGCCGCATTCGCTTCCTTGGGCACCGTGAATTTCATGGTATTATCCAACGAACTCACAATCAACACCTCGATTTCCTTTGAGACTCTTTTGGTTACCTACTCTTTTTTGTATTCGACTCGGATTTCATTTACTCCTGTCGATTATACAAATTTCTCGCGCAATCGCACTATTTCGATACTGCTTGACTCTTCACGAAGTCAACCACTGCATCCAGTGCTTCTTGCAGCTTGGATGGGTCCTTACCGCCAGCTTGTGCCATATCAGGACGTCCACCACCGCCGCCACCGCAGCGAGTTGCGACTTCCTTGATGATCTTGCCAGCGTGGATACCTTTATCCATGAGATCTTTGGTTACACCTGCAACGAGGTTCACCTTGTCCCCATCGACTGCACCCAACACAATGACAGCGGAACCGAGTTTGTTTTTCAGCTCATCTACCATGCCGCGCAGGTTGTCCATATCGACAGCGGAAACACGTGCAGCGAGTACATTCATGCCGTCTACTTGTTGGAGTTTATCCGTCAACGACGCTGCCTCGATGTTCCCCAGTTTTGCACGGAGGGACTCGTTTTCGCGCTGAACTTCTTTCAATTGTTGTTGCAGACCTTCTACACGTGCAGGTGCTTCTGCCAGCACTGGTGCTTTAAGTGCTTGCGCCACTTCTTTGAGTGTAGTGAACTGCTGGTTCAAGAACTGGTAAGCACCGCGTCCTGTTACTGCTTCGATCCGGCGTGTACCTGCGCCGATACCGCTCTCGCTAACCAGCTTGAACAGACCGATTTCCGCGGTATTGTTCACATGGCATCCACCGCACAGCTCCAAGCTGTATTCGCCCACTTTTACGACGCGTACAACGTCGCCGTATTTTTCACCGAACAACGCCATCGCGCCCATCGCTTTTGCTTCAGCCAATGGTTTGTTGGAGATCTCGACACTCAGGTTTGCCCACACCTTCTCATTCACGATCGCTTCGATACGTTCCAGCTCTTCTGGCGTAATGGAGCTAATGTGAGTGAAGTCAAAACGGAGACGCTCTGGTGCTACCAAGGAACCTGCCTGATTGACATGCGTTCCCAGGACATCCTTGAGTGCTTGATGCAGCAAGTGAGTCGCTGTATGGTTTTGGGTGATAGCCAGACGTGCTTCACGGTTCACTTCCGCGCGAACCTCATCGCCTTTGCGCAGGGTACCTGCTTCGACGATGACGGAATGTACATTTTGACCCATTGGTCCTTTTTGTACATCTGTCACACGTGCTTTCACGATATCAGAAATCAGGAAACCTTCGTCATTGATCTGACCGCCGCTTTCTGCATAGAAAGGAGTTTGGCTCAGAACGACTTGTATGGTTTGACCTTCTTCTGCTTCTTCTACCAGCTGGTTGTCCAAAATAATCGCTTCAACTTTACCTGTTGCTACCAATTCAGTATAACCAACAAATTGGCTCGTAACCGTCAAATCAGACAATGGACCACCTTGGATTTGCATGCTGTCTACATCTTGACGTGCTGCACGTGCACGCTCACGCTGTTCTTCCATCGCTTGATCAAAGCCATCGCGATCGACAGTCAGCCCTTGCTCGTCTGCGAAGTCTTCTGTCAAGTCAACAGGGAATCCATACGTATCGTACATTTTGAAGACATCTTGACCAGACAGTTGTGTCTTTCCGCTTTCTTTTGCTGCCTTCACCATGTCAGACAGGATCGCCAGACCGTCGTTCAATGTCTCGTGGAAACGCTCTTCCTCGGCACGAATGACTTTTTCGATGAACGCACGCTTTTGGACTACCTCTGGGTAGAACTCACCCATCATCGTACCTACTGTCTCAGTCAAGCTGTACAGGAATGGCTTCTCTACGCCCAGCTTTTTCCCCATACGTACGGCACGGCGAAGCAGACGGCGAATGACGTAGCCACGTCCTTCATTGGATGGAAGCGCACCGTCACCGATCGCAAACACAACCGTACGTGCATGGTCAGCGATAACCTTCAATGCTACATCCATCTCAGGGCTTGTTTTATACTTCACACCGGAGATTTCCGTAGTCTTTTCGATCAGTGGGAACAGCAGGTCTGTCTCAAAGTTGTTGTCTACGCCTTGGATGACAGACGTCATGCGCTCAAGACCCATCCCCGTATCAATGTTCTTCTTAGGCAGCGGCGTGTAGGTACCGTCTGGATTGTGGTTGAACTGGGAGAATACCAGGTTCCATATTTCCAGGTAGCGCTCATTCTCCCCACCTGGGTACAGCTCAGGGTCGCTCGGGTCGTTTCCGAACGCTTCACCACGGTCATAGAAAATTTCCGTGTTCGGTCCACTCGGGCCTTCTCCGATATCCCAGAAGTTGCCCTCCAGTCGGATGATTCGCTCTTCTGGAACACCGATTTTCTTGCTCCACAGCTCAAATGCTTCTTCGTCCTCTGGGTGAATCGTAACGGAAAGCAAAGCCGGATCAAAGCCGATCCATTTTGGGCTCGTCAAAAACTCCCATGCCCATTCAATCGCTTCTTCCTTGAAGTACTCACCAATAGAGAAGTTACCCAGCATTTCAAAAAAGGTATGGTGGCGAGCAGTACGTCCCACATTTTCAATATCGTTTGTACGAATAGACTTTTGCGAGTTCGTGATGCGTGGGTTGTCCGGGATGATTCGGCCGTCAAAGTACTTCTTGAGGGTCGCCACACCGCTGTTGATCCACAGAAGGGAAGGATCGTCGATTGGAACCAATGGAGCGCTAGGCTCAATGCGATGTCCTTTTTCTACAAAAAAGTCGAGGAACATCTGGCGGATTTGATTGCCTGTCAGTTTCTTCATCTACATTCTCCTCATCTAAAAATAAAAAAAGTCCCCATCCCCTCAGGGACGAGAACTGATTTTCTCGCGGTACCACCCTGCTTACAGGCTCGCTACACGTATCTTAGCCAAGGCCTGTCGCTTAAGTGGCGTCTAACGGTGCCAAGCCGCCGGGTTTTGCCCGGTCTTAGGAGTAGCCTTCTGCTGCTCTTCTTTTGGTCGCCCTCTCAACCATGGAGCGCCCTCTCTGTAAAAGGTCTGCAACATACTCGTTCCCTCATTGATTTCACATAAATCACTTTGTCCATATTATAAATATTTTCCCTGATCACTGTCAACTTTCGTGCATCATGACAGCGATTCGGCTAACGATCACTTTGCAAACGGCAAGGATCGGAACAGCAACAATTAACCCAATGATCCCCCCTACCGTCTCCCCTACCAGCAGTGCCAAGATAATGAGAAGCGGGTGCAAATGCAAAGAACGACCAACGATGTTTGGGGACAAAATGTTCCCTTCTACGATTTGAATGATGAGATTCACAACGAGAACGAGTAGCAGTGTCTTGGTGGAAATCGTAATCGCGATTACAACTGCCGGTGCCGCCCCAATCAAGGGTCCAATGTACGGAATGATGTTGGTAAGACATACAAATGCAGCCAGTACAAAAGGATATGGCATGCCGATCCACCAATAGCCCAAGTATGCGAAAACGCCTACGATCAGGGCGACAATCATTTGTCCATGTATGTATTTACCCAAGGATTCATTAATATCCCGCAAGACAATCAGCACTTGCTTCCGATAAGCCTTCGGAACAATCGACATCCCCGTCTCATGCAATTGCTTCATATCCTTCAAAAAGTAAAAAGCGATAAACGGCACGATAGCAAAAGCAAACAGCTTTCCCATCGAATGACGAGCATTATCCACGATTTTCGATACGGAATGAGACATCCCTTCATTCGACTGGATGATCACCCGGTCGACACCCTTCGAGATGCTATCCGGCAAGAAATATTTTCGCGCTTCCCACTCACTCATCCATGTATAGTACCAATCCATCAAGCGGGGAATATCGTCTGACAGCTCCACCAATTGTTTCGTAAAAACAGGAATCGCGTTGATGATCGCAATGGTAATCACCAATACAAATGAGCCATAAATGAGCAGAACTGCCATCAAGCGCGGAACTCTTCTTTTTTCCAGCAATTGCACGACCGGATGGAGCAAGTAAGCGATGACGAGTCCCAATATGACGGGAACGAGCACTTCCTTTATGAGCGAAAACAACTGTGACAGGACTGGTCGGAGCAGCCAAAGCAGATTGCCGATGACCAAAAGTGCGATGAGCCAAACAGCAGCAGCAAATAGACGACTTCGCCGAAGTTCATCCACGTTCCCCAACTCCTCCCTATTTGCAAACATCTTTTTTAGCTTGTCTCATTCACATAAATTTCATGTAACCTATTGACACACAATTTCGTGTTCAGTAGTATGTAATTACAAGAGGATATCTCCAAAGGGGAGTAGCTTTTTCGCAACATAGTCGTCATTACGGGATTTTTCCCCGGCTATGTTGGCAACATTTTCGTAAATGTTGTAAGCAAGACCTTTGCCGGCCAGGTAAAAGGTCTATTTTTGTTTTTCAAATGACCTTTTCCTGTCCCGGGAAAGGTCGTTTTCTTTTTCGCCCCTTTACACACACTATAGGAGGTATCAAGAAAACGGCCAGCGGATTATTCGCTTCCAAAATGGATTAGGAGGAGGAAGAGAAATGGATTTATTGTTAAGCCCTGAGTTTTGGACCGCATTACTTTCTATCGTTATCATCGACCTGGTGCTGGCCGGGGACAATGCCCTCGTCATCGGGATGGCGGCTCGTAACCTGCCTGCTCATCAGCAAAAGCAAGCGATCATATGGGGAACTGTTGGTGCAATTGTCATTCGTGCATTGGCGACACTCGCTGTCGTTTGGTTGTTGAAGATTCCTGGTCTGCTGCTTGTAGGTGGTTTGATTCTCATTTGGATCGCCCTCAAGTTGCTGATTCAAGATAATGGTCATGAGAATATGAAGGCAAGCGGATCTCTTGGAGCAGCGATTTGGACGATTATCGTAGCCGACACAGTAATGGGCTTGGATAACGTTATCGCGGTTGCTGGTGCCGCACATGGTGATTTCCTTCTGGTAGTTATCGGTTTGATCATCAGTGTTCCGATCATGGTATGGGGTAGCACATTGATCTTGAAGCTGATCGAGAAATATCCGATTGTGATATATATCGGTTCTGCCGTATTGGCGTATACCGCTGCGAGCATGGTAACAAGCGAGAAGTTCCTCACACCATTCTTTGCCGCTTATCCTTGGGTGAAATGGGTATTCATCGTAGCTGTTGTGGTTGGTGTCCTGTTGATCGGACGCATGAAAAGCCAACAGCAAAAACGCTTGGCAGAACAATCTTAATGCAAAGCAAGGCTCCGTCGTTTCCGCGACGGAGCTTTTTCATGTACGTAGAAAAAAAGCACCCGAACACAGTGTATGTTCGGGTGTTTATTTACGTTCCACTGCACATTTTGTGTTAACGAGTAACGGCACGCATCAGCTTGCGACCTGATTTCCACATACGCGTCATATCACGCATGGAGAAGGGCAACTGATTCCAATTCAATGAAAACCGACTGCGACGTCGCGGAGCCATCCAATAGCCAATGATCGCCACAATTCCGCTTGTGGCAAGAATCCGCAACAGGCCTCGAATGAACAATCGTGCCACCTCCATTGGTTTTGCCGCTCAAATCCACTACATATTCAAGTGAGCGGTTACTGTCTGTTCCTCAATAAACAGATCGTTGAGCGAATGCAAAGATCCATCTTCCTCAACTTGGTAGACAGAGGCGATCTGCTCATTGGAAACGCTCATTTCTATAAAGCAGTTCCAGCAATAGTATTGATTGGTTCCAATCTTTCCTACGTCTTTGGAACTGCAATTCGGGCATATGACACGCATCACGCTTTTTCCTCCCTTTCACGCCTGGCCACGAACTAGTCCGGCACGATCAGGTTTTCTTCCCCGATGATAACGGATGCTGGTGCAGGGAGGCGCTTTCGTCCTTCCGTAATATCTGCAAGCCAGCCATTCGATAGTTCGTACCCTACAAGTTTCTCCCAGTTGGCTGAAAAGTAAACGTCTTCCAGCCTCCCCAAACACTCTCCGGATGCGGTTATCACCGCTTTTCCTTTTAACTTCGTCTTTCCCGTCACAATGCCGACAGGCTCTAGTCCGGCGAGATGAGGTAAGGGCGTGATCGCGTCTTTTCCCGATACGGTAAGGCAGGACTCCCCGACCGCATGAATATGTTCGGTAGGAATATAGGTACCTGATTGGAACCAGCCCTGTTCGCTCAGCAAGACTCCTCGTACATGCCAAGTGGAGTCGCAAAGAATGTCACGCACGGTTCCAATCGTCTCCCCTGTTTGGAGGCAAACAACTGGCAATCCGACTGCATCCATTGCCTTGCGCATGTGGGACATCCCCCTTCCGCCTTGTTAGTATCAGGCGAAATGAACACGTCCATTCGGCGCAAATGGTTCCAACTTCACTCTTGCTTCAGCCGTTCCTCCAGGTAACTGTACCGTACCCCCTCCTCATCAGACTCTACAGCAGCACGGAACGCATCCGGCTCTCCACACATGATGAGGAATGATTTGCTCCGGGTAATCCCGGTATAGACCAGCTTACGTCTGAGCATACGATAGTAGCTTTTGACAAACGGCATGATCACAATCGGAAATTCGCTGCCTTGAGACTTATGCACCGAGCAGCAGTAGGCAAGCGTCAGCTGATGATAATCCGAACGCTTGTACACCACTTCCCTGTTATCAAAGGCAGCGACCAGCATCTCCTGGTTCTCCGCATTTTCATTCGGGAAAAAGATGGCGACGATCTCACCCATGTCACCGTTAAACACCTGTTCTTCAGCATTGTTCACTAATTGCAGGACCTTGTCTCCTGTACGGAAAGTCGTCTCTCCGAAGGTAACTTCACGCTTTTGCGGCGTTTTTGGATTAAACAGCTCCTGCAATTCTTCATTCAACCGGTTAACACCGGCATTACCTTTATAGATAGGGGCTAATACCTGAACATCTTTTGCCGTATATCCTTTTTTTACGGCTCCGAAGCAAATTTGTTTCACTGCTTCCGGAACTTCTTGTGGCAAACTTGTGAAGAATCGCCGATCCGGGGTGGTGTGAAGCAAATCTGCCGGTACATTCCCCTTTCGTACATCATGGGCTAACCGAATAATCGTGGACTCTTCTGCTTGCCGATAAATTTCTGTCAGCTGTACCAACGGCAGCAATTCAGATCGAATCATATCCATCAGGACGTTGCCCGGTCCTACGGAAGGCAACTGGTCAGGGTCACCAACCATGATGATCTGCATGTCGTCTGGGACCGCACGAAACAATTGATTGGCGAGCCAGATATCGACCATGGACATTTCATCCACAATTAATAGCCGACCACGGATTGGGTGCTCCGCGTCATGCTCAAAGCTCTCCCCTTTGTAACCGAGCAAGCGATGGATGGTCATTGCTGGTAAACCCGTAGTCTCTGTCATACGTTTTGCTGCACGTCCAGTAGGAGCCACAAGAACGATCGGGAACGGATTTTCTTCGTTGTATTTTTTCAAGTCCAAAGACAATCCATGGAGCTGAGAAAAGACGCGACATATCCCGCGAATGACTGTCGTTTTCCCCGTACCAGGTCCCCCTGTCAATAGCATCAGACCCGCTTTGATCGCCTGTTCAATGGCATCACGCTGCGTCTGGGCATACGTAATCCCCAGCTCATCCTCGACCGCCCCTAACGCACGGTAAAATTCTGATGTCGGGAACGTACCGAATTCATCCCGCTCAGCGAAGTGGCGCAGTCTTTTGGCAAGACCGAGCTCGGCAAAAAACAGCGAGGGCAAATACACCCGCTCATCTTCCCAGGCAATCTTACTCGACACAAACAGAGCTTCCACGGCCAGTTGAATATCGTCTCCAGAAAAGTCGTGCCCCCCGCACTCTTCGAGAAGGCGCAGTGTTTTTTCACAAAGCTCCTCCACAGGCAAATAAACATGTCCTTCTGAATACGAAGCCTCCTGCAAGACAAAGAGAGCCGCTGCCTTCACCCGTTCTTCTGAGGAAGCAGCAATTCCAGTTGCTCGTGCAATGTCATCTGCCCGCTTAAAGCCGATTCCTACGACATCCTCGATCAACCGGTAAGGCTCTTCCTTCAACACTGTCATCGTTTCCAGCTTGTAGGTCTGATAAATACGCAGCGCCATGTTCACACCAATGCCGAAGTCATACAAGAAAACCATGGCACTTTCCAAGGAACGATGCTCGACTACTGAATCGTAGATCGTTTTGGCACGTTGTTCAGAAATGCCGGGTACCTCAGCCAATCGCTCCGGGAAGTCCGCGATAATCGACAGCGCATCTACCCCGAGCTGCTCGACAATTCGTTTGGCCATCTTCTTTCCGATCCCTTGAAACAACCCACTGGCTAAGTATCGCTCAACCCCAGCCAATGTTTTCGGCGTTTCACGTTCATAGCGCTTTGCTACGTACTGCTGGCCAAAACGAGGATGTGTCTTCCATTCACCGTAAAAGGTGTACAGCTCGTCTGGATGCGGGCGAGGAAAATTCCCGACTATAATGACCTCCGATTCTTTAATCGATTCGGTAGTCTCTTCTATCTTAAGACGGATAACTCCGTACCACGTTTCTTCCTTGTAAAAAATTTCTTGAGAAACAAATCCTCGAATGAAGCTTTCCGCAAACAGCGAGATTGACTGCTGCTCGTCCATCTAAACGCCTCCTTACATAAAAACCGTTCCAGAAAGGAAAAATCCACTTCTCTCGAAAGTGGATTTCTCATATGCTCGTCTTAAATTGTAAATCGTTTTACTTGTTCTGACAACTGCTCAGCCATTTTCGCAAGCGTTTCCGATGCTGCTGTCATTTCCTCGGAGGTTGCTAACTGTTCTTCAGACGCTGCTGCCACTTCCTGTGTATCTCTGGCCGCTGTTTCTGCAAGTCCTGCTATTTTTTCAGAGTGACTCACCAATTGGACTGTATCTCGATGAATCGCTTGGGCTGCATCGTTCATACGATGTACTTGCTGGCTGACGTCTTGAACGGCCACCAGGATTTGGTGGAAGCCATCTCCTGCCTGGGCCACTCCTTCGCGTCCATCCTGTATAGCGACAGCAGTCGTTCCCATTTCCGACACAGCCGCGAGAATATCTGTGTGGATCGTATGAATCAAGCCTGCGATCTCTTCTGCCGCCTCACCCGATTGCTCAGCCAGCTTACGTACCTCCTGGGCCACAACCGCAAAGCCGCGTCCCTGTTCCCCCGCCCGTGCTGCCTCGATGGCGGCATTCAAAGCCAATAGATTCGTCTGGTTGGATATTTGACGAATGGTCGTGATGATTCCGATGATTTGCTCGGATTGAGAGCCAAGCTCGCGGATAACCTGCTCCGTTCGACGGGCATGATCCGTGATTTGATCCATTTCTTGTACGAGCTCTTGCAGCTTGCCTTCCCCAACCTGTGCTAATCGATTCGCGTCTGTGGCATCAGCATTTACTTGAGAGGTCGAGGCCGCAATGAGTTGGATATCTCCACCGATGCGAGATAAAAAGCGTACTGTATCTGTCACTGTTTGTTTTTGTTGTTCGGAACCCGTAGCGATTTCCGAGGAAGCCATGGAAATCTGTTCGGAAGCACGTGCACTTTCTGTCGCACTCGCTGTTAATTCTTCCGAAGCTGCCGCGACCTGCTGGGCTACTCGCTGCACCTCGTTGACCATGCCGCGAAATACCCCCATCATCTCATTGTACATCGACGATAATTCCCCAAGCTCGTCCCGGGAACGGACAGTCACTTGGGTGGTTAAATCTCCTGTCTCTGCACGCTTCATTGCCAATACCAGCTCTTTTAGCGGTCGAACGAGCTTGTTGACAATAAAAATACCTGTGACCAGCGCTAAGGTGGCACTTATCAGGTTGAGGAGAAACATCATCGGACGACTGCTCTCAATCGTCGTCAGCAAATCATTCTCGTAGCTGCCAATGACTAGTATCCACCCGTTCGGTAGCTGCTTATAGGCCGCCACTTTGGTAGAGCCTCCGAATTCATATTCGATCCAGCCGTTTTTTTGAGCGAGCATGACTTGCGTGAATTCTTCATTCGCCAAAGAGGTATTCTCGACTTTCGGGTCTGGATGAAAGATGGCAATTCCACTCGCATCCAAGATATAGGCGTAGCCAACCATACCATTTGGCTTGTAGTAGTCTTCCGCCACCTCGCGTGTTATTTCGTTAATTTTCTGTCTGTTCCCCTCACTAATCGTTGCCTCTTGAGCGTAAACAGCCAGTTCACGTGCCTTCATTTCCGTTATGTATCGCAAGTCAGATACCGCCAGTTTATATAGCGCACTGCGTGCATTTTCAAATTGGATATAGCCGACGACCATTAGTGGGAGCATGGTTAGGATCAGTATCGTAAACACCAGTTTGTAGCGAATAGAGTAGCGTCTGGCCAACATGAAAGTCCTCTCCTTATCGGATGGTCCGAGTTGTATAGTTCTTCAGGAATAGTACTACAGAATTATTTTACCATCCTCTTCCACAATTCACCACCAAACTCCAATAAGAAACCAACTTTTGCTCAAATGAAAAAAACCGCTTGGCTTATCCAAACGGCTTTCACCCTTCGTTATTCACGAACCAAACGTTTTACAATCGCAGCAATCATTATAGCAGCCTGCTTCGCCTCTTCCACTGTATTCGTAATCCCAAAGCTAAAACGAATAGCTGAAAGAGCAATCTTATCGTCCAAGTGCATCGCTTTCAGAACATGTGACAGCTCTAATGATCCGGATGTACAAGCTGAGCCACTCGCGGCTGCAATCTTGGCGATATCCAGATTCATCAGCATGGTTTCTGTATGGGCACCAGGGAAGGACACATTTAAAATATGCGGCAATGCCTGTTCGCTATGTCCATTCAAGCAGAACGTAATTCCTGCTTCCTGCCAGACTGCGATCATCGCAGCTTTCATCTGCTCATACTTTTCAACCCGCTCGGCCATTTCCTCTCCAGCGACCTTTGTCGCTTCGGCAAACCCAACAATCCCAGCCAGATTTTCCGTTCCCGCTCTGCGTTTGCGCTCTTGTGAACCGCCGTGCAAAATCGGGGAAAACGGAACCTTACGCGCTAAATACAAAGCGCCGACTCCTTTTGGACCATTAATTTTATGAGCGGATACCGAGAGCATATCCACAGGCAGCTTTCGTGCATGGACAGGCAGTACACCAAAAGCCTGTACGGCATCCGTATGAAAAACAATCCCTTTTTCCCGCAGGAAGGTACCGATTTCCTCGATTGGCTGGATCGTTCCTACTTCGTTGTTCCCGTACATAATGGACACCAGTACCGTATCTGGGCGAACCGCTTGTTTCAGGTCTTCCAAGCAAACCATGCCTGTCTGGTCAACAGGCAGGTACGTCACTTCAAATCCTGCCTGCTCCAAAAATTCACAAGCATGCAAGACTGCATGGTGCTCGATTTGCGAAGTAATGACGTGACGACCACGTTCGCGCTGTGCCATTGCAGCACCGATGATGGCCATATTGTCCGCTTCTGTCCCGCCACTCGTAAAGATGAGCGATTGCGGATCAGCATCCATAAAGTCGGCAATCGTGTCTCTCGCATGCTCCAACGCTTTTCGCGCTTCGCGACCTGCACCATGGACACTGGATGGATTCCCGTAAACTTGAGTCAAATAGGGAGTCATAGCAGCAACAACCCGCGGATGTACAGGCGTAGTAGCTGCATGGTCAAAATACATTAGATCTGACACTGCTGTCACCTTCTACCAACTTATATTCTAGATGTAAAACATATAATTATCAGCAGGACCATCGCCTTCAAAACTGATCAAGTCTTGAAGTGAAGTCGAATCCAGAACAGCAGAAATACTATCCCGAATACGCAGCCATAAAAAACGCTTAGCCGGATCTTCTTCCTCTGCAAATTCCACAGGGCTGATCGGCCCTTCCAGCACGCGAATCACATCGCCAGCAGAAATCTCATCCGGCTGTTTCGCCAGAACATAACCGCCATATGCGCCGCGAATGCTTTTTACCAAACCCGCGTTACGCAGAGGTGCAATCAATTGCTCCAAATAATGCTCGGACAAATCGTGTTTTTGGGCGATGCTCCGCAGTGAAGTCGGCCCTTCTCCGCAACGGTTGGCCAATTCCATCATGATCGTCAGCCCGTAACGTCCTTTCGTCGAAATCTTCACGTTAACAACTCTCCTCTTTGTATCGGTAATACGCGCCCGCCCCCTACATGTCTTCTGTATCGAGGGACACACTAACATCTTAGGGGGTGATATGCAGATGACAACGAACAAACGCTCGGAACGAGGTCCCAACCACCCGTCCGAAACCTTGTACGACCAACCCGCAGGCACGATTGCTCACAAAGCCCGTTACGGTGCGAGTGAGCAGAGCAAACAGCCGAATGAAAACGGTGATTTGCCCAATAAACCAGGCGGAAATGTCCGCACGTAAATGTTAGCTCCCCCTATTTATTCGGGGGAGTTTTTCCTTGGCAATCCACGTTCATCCATCTTCTGTCTTTCTTCCTGGAAGCGGCGAATGTGACGCTCATAGCCGTGGTCCTTTGGCTGGTAGAACGAGTAGTTTACACCGTCAGGCAGATACTGTTGAGGTACATAGCCATATGGATAGTTATGCGGATACAGATATCCCTGACCGTGTCCCAGCTTCGCAGCTCCCTTGTAAGCAGAATCTCGCAGATGAATCGGCACTTGCTTGTGACCATCCGTTCGGATACGATCCAACGCAGAATTAATTCCGTTGTAAGCGGCATTGCTTTTGGGGGCGGTTGCCAGGTACGTCGTCGCTTGTGCTAAAGGGATACGCCCTTCAGGCATTCCCACCAATTCTACCGCCTGAAAGCAGGAAATCGCAACTGTGATCGCTTGCGGGTCAGCATTTCCGATGTCCTCTGAAGCCGAAATGACCAAACGGCGAGAAATGAACCGTGGATCTTCTCCGGCATCGATCATTCTCGCTAGCCAGTAAAGAGCTGCGTCCGGATCAGAACCACGAATGGATTTAATAAAAGCAGAGATCGTGTCGTAATGGTTGTCCCCACTCTTATCGTAGCGTACAGCCCTGCGCTGAATGGATTCTACGGCGACGTCCAGCGTCACTGTAATGCGTCCATCCACACCTGGTTGCGTCGTTGTCACTGCCAGTTCCAATGCGTTCAGCAAACGTCTGGCATCCCCTTCGGCATATTGAATCAAATGCTCTGCCGCTTCCGGTTCAACGGTGACAAATAGCTCCGCCAATCCATTTTCTTCATCACGAAGTGCCCGATCCATGACCTGCTTCAATTCCTCATGGGAAAGCGATTGAAGGGAAAACACTTGTGAACGCGACAAAAGCGCCGGATTCACCTCGAAAAAAGGATTCTCCGTCGTGGCGCCAATCAAAATGATTGTGCCTTCCTCCACATAAGGAAGAAGGGCGTCCTGTTGCGATTTGTTGAAGCGGTGAATCTCGTCTACGAACAAGGTTGTCCGCTGACTGTCCATAACGAGCCGCTCCTTTGCCGCATCTACCACTTTGCGGATGTCGGCGACACCAGCCGTAACGGCATTTAACTCGGAGAAATGCGTGCGTGTGGTTCGAGCAATGACTTTTGCCAGCGTTGTTTTCCCTGTACCTGGAGGTCCGTAAAAAATGACAGAGGACACTTGATCTGCTTCAATCGCGCGTCGGAGCAGCTTTCCAGGAGCCAAAATATGCGATTGCCCGATTACATCCTGAATCGTTTGCGGCCGCATCCGTGCAGCCAATGGCTTCTGTTTGCCACCACCCTGCTGGTCGTAGGCAAACGTGAATAAATCATCCATGTTCCACTATCCTTTTACAGGCTGCCACTCCAAAATATCTCTTGCCACTACACTGGCTAAAATTAAACCAGCCACAGAAGGCACGAAAGCATTACTTGCTGGAGGCATCCGCACTTTGCTAATCGGTGAATCCGGGTTGGAAACGATCTGTTCGCGTACATCTACACGTACGGTGACGGGAATCTCACGGGAGTATACAACTTTTACCCCTTTGTAGATACCGCTTTTCCGCAGCTCACGACGAATGACCTTTGCAATCGGATCATAACTCGTTTGGGAAATATCGGCAACCTCAAAACGGGTCGGGTCCATTTTGTTGGCCGCACCCATGCTAGAAATAATAGGGATATTGCGACGCTTTGCTTCTTTAATTACATGGAGCTTCGCGGACATGGTGTCCATGGCATCCACGATGTAATCCAGTTCATGTTCAAACAGCTCATGTGCTGTTTCTTCATTGTAGAACATATGGAGAGTTACGACCTCGCACTCCGGATTGATCGTCGCAATACGCTCCTTCATAAGCTCAGCCTTTTTTTGACCAACTGTGTTCAGCGTCGCATGAATTTGGCGGTTGATGTTCGTGATGTCTACTACATCCTTATCTACCAAAACGAGCTTGCCTACACCTGTTCGCGCGAGTGCTTCTACTGTAAAGGAACCAACTCCGCCAATTCCTAATACAGCAACGCGGCTATTTTTCATTTTTTCCAAACCTTCAGGACCGAAGGCCAATTCACAACGAGAAAATTGATGAAGCATATTTCGTGTCACCTTTCATTCGCAAGCGAGATTATTGGGCAGTTCAACGCGCAACTTATAGTCAATCGGAAAAGTAGGATTGAAGTAGAAAAAAGGAGCCCCATTATGCCGTGTTGCTCCTTAGTTTTGAACCTGCTCATCGCAGGTGGGTGTCTTGCCGAACTGTTACAGACGTCCACTCTAAGGAGGCATGCCTTTACAATCACGGACGAAAAACTCCCTAAACAAACTTTGTGGCTCAAAACTATCGGATGTCACGGGCATCGCAGGGCTTTCATCATAGTATTACCAATGTATCAAAGAGCAATGCAGTTGCGCAAGTCGATTACGCTTCCACCTTTTCTTCTTCTGTGACAATTGTTGCAATGGACAGCTCTTTCAATTGTTTTCCGTCTACTACATCTGGAGCGTTTACCATCAGGTCGCTCGCACTTGCTGTTTTCGGGAATGCGATGACTTCGCGCAGGTTAGTGCGGCCAGCCAAAAGCATAATCAGGCGGTCCAAGCCAAGTGCGATTCCACCGTGTGGAGGTGTACCGTATTCGAATGCATCCATGAGGAAGCCGAATTGTTTACGCGCCTCTTCGAGGGTAAAGCCAAGTGTGGTAAACATTTTTTCTTGCACGTCGCGCTTGAAGATCCGCATGGAACCTCCGCCGAGCTCGTATCCGTTGAGAACCATGTCGTACGCTTGTGCACGCATTTGACCTGGATCAGTATCGAACAGGTGCAAGTCTTCGTCTTTTGGACGTGTGAACGGATGGTGCAGGGCAACGTAGCGTTTTGCATCCTCATCCCACTCAACCAGCGGGAAGTCTACTACCCAGAGGAATGCGAACTGGCTTTGGTCAATCAGACCGAGTTCAGCACCCAGCTTGGAACGAAGAGCACCCAGTGCATCTGCTACCACTTTTGGTTTGTCAGCAACGAACAGGAGCAAGTCGCCTTCTTCCACTGCCAAGCGTGCTTTCATCTCGTTAAGTTCTTCTTCTTTAAAGAACTTCGCAATTGGCCCTTTGACTTCGCCATCTTTGAAGCCGATCCAAGCCAAGCCTTTCGCACCATAACGGGAAGCGAATTTGCCCAGGTCGTCTGCTTCTTTACGGGAGTAGTGTCCGCACCCTTTTGCGTTGATCGCTTTTACTTGTCCGCCACCAGCTACTGCTGCTGCAAACACCTTGAAGTCACTTGTCGCAACCAGATCAGATACGTCTGTCAGCTCCATGCCGAAGCGTACGTCTGGTTTGTCAGAACCGTAACGCGCCATTGCATCCGCATACGTGAGACGAGGGAATGGAGTCGGTACGTCTACACCAACCGTTTGCTTGAATACGTGAGCGACCATCTTTTCCATCATTGGCAGGATTTCTTCCATAGACAGGAAAGAGGTTTCAATGTCCACTTGGGTAAATTCAGGCTGACGGTCAGCACGCAGGTCTTCGTCACGGAAGCAACGTGCGATTTGGTAATAGCGCTCCAAACCGGATACCATCAAAAGCTGTTTAAACAACTGTGGCGATTGCGGCAGTGCGTAGAACTCTCCTGGATGTACACGGGAAGGCACGAGGTAGTCGCGTGCGCCCTCAGGAGTGCTCTTCTGGAGAATTGGTGTCTCTACTTCCACGAAGTTGTTCTCATCCAGGTAGTCACGGAACGCTTTCGCTGCTTTGCTGCGCAAAATCAGGGAGCGCTGCATTTCTGGACGGCGCAAGTCCAGGTAGCGGTATTTCAGACGAACTTGTTCATCTACATCGATCTCGTCTTCAATCAGGAACGGAGGCGTTTTTGCATCGTTCAGGATTTCGATTTCAGAGATGTGCACTTCTACTTCGCCGGTTTTCAGCTTCGGATTGACTGCTTCCGGTGCACGGTTTACCACTTTCCCTTTTACAACCAGTACGTATTCGCTGCGAACCTTGTCAGCCGCTTCCCAAGCTTCTTTGTTGTACTCCGGGTTGAATACGATTTGAACGATACCTGTGCGGTCACGGAAGTCGATGAAGATGACGCCTCCGAGGTCACGACGCTTTTGTACCCAGCCGTTCAGTACGACTTCCTGCCCAACGTGTGCTGTTGTTACTTCTCCACCATGTACGGTGCGATATTGCCAAGACATGATCATTTCCCCCAACGATTTGTTTTATTGATTTACTTTTGCAGCGAGTACCGAAACAAGTTCCTCGCGTTTCACTTCTTGTTGCTCGCCTGTTGCCATTTCCTTCAGAACAACCGTGCCATTTGCCAATTCAGACTCACCGATGATCGCGGTAAAACGAGCCTGTAGACGATCTGCTTGCTTTAGCTGTGCTTTCATTTTCCGATCCAGATAATCCAGCTCAGCCGCAATCCCTGCTTGGCGCAATTGGTCGACGAGTACGAAAGCTGTTGTTTTTGCTTCTGGTGTCTGCACCACTACGAAGCAGTCGATGCCACCCGAGATCGGCAGTTGAACACCTTGCTTTTCCAGTGCCAACAGCAGACGCTCGATACTGAGTGCGAAGCCGATGCCCGGCATATCGTCACCGCCGAGCTCTGCAACCAGTCCGTTGTAACGACCACCGCCACAAAGCGTTTCTACCGCACCGATCTCTGCCATTTTGATTTCAAATGCGGTCAGCGTGTAGTAATCCAAGCCGCGAACCAGACGTGGATTTACATGAAACGGAATATCCAGCGCGGTCAAATAGTTTTGTACGGCTTCGAAGTGTGCCGCAGATTCTTCGCTCAAGTAGTCCAAAATGGACGGAGCGTCCATCGTCAGTCTTTTGCATGTTTCATTTTTGCAATCGAGCACACGCAGCGGATTGCGATCGATACGAGATTGGCAATCCTCGCACAGCTCGGAGCGAACACCGTTCAAATGTGCGAGCAAATGCTCACGGTGACGCGCTCTGTCTTCTACCGTACCTACGCTGTTCAATTCCACAGAAAGTCCTGTCAATCCGAGCTCCTGATACAGTCGAATCGCAAGGCCAATGACTTCTGCATCAATCGCTGGATCGCTTGAACCGATCGCTTCTGCACCGAATTGGACGAATTGGCGATAGCGGCCTGCTTGCGGACGCTCGTGACGGAACATCGGTCCTAAGTAGTACAGCTTGGTAGGCTGATTAGGCACACCGTACAGCTTGTTTTCCACGTAAGAGCGAACAACACCCGCTGTCCCTTCTGGACGCAGCGTGAGAGCATCCGTACTGCGCGGATTGGCTACACTGTACATTTCTTTTTCCACGATATCCGTGGTCTCGCCTACACCCCGTTGGAACAACTCTGTGCTCTCAAACAGCGGCGTACGAATTTCCGCGTAATTGGAGCGGCGACACAGATCGCGGGCCTTGGCCTCCACGTAGTGCCACAGCTCTACAGTACCAGGCATGATATCCTGCGTACCGCGTGGGATCTGGATTCTTGTCATTCCTCTCGAACCTCCATGTCTTTTCACAAACTCGGGCTAAAGCCAAACCTTCAGGATCAAGGAACCTTTATTTATGACCAAATAAAAAAGTCCCTCGTCTCCTGACATTTAGCAAATCGCCGCATGTCAGGGACGAGAGACTGGTTATACTCCCGTGGTGCCACCCTGTTTGAATAGCCCTACATCACAAAGGCTATCCCACTTATTAGCCGTTAACGCCGGCACACGCCTGCCAGTTACTGGGGAAAGAGATTTCTTTCAGCCGTTCACTGCGGTCTTCAGGGATGTCATTCACCAAGCCGTTATACGAAAGCACTCTCAGCCACGGCGCTTTCTCTCTGGGTATCGGTTCTTTGGATACTTGTTCCCGTCATCAGATCATTGCTTATTCAATAAAAAAGCTTAATGTGAATCATAGCAAACCCGCCAACAGCCGTCAACAGGCGCTCGAATAAAACTTTTTTTAACGTGTAAGAATTTATTAGTGACATACTAATAAATTCTGGAGCGCATAACAAGGTGCCTCAGCGTCTGCTTCTGGCATTACTTCGGTAAAACTTTCCGCAAAAACGCGGTCGCTCCTCCTTGAAAAAGCCTCGATAGAGGTTTTTTATTAATAACAAGTATATCCATCACTCACTTGCCAGATACCTGCCCAGCCGCTCTCGCACCTGAATAGATTTCATCCAAATCACGGATCTTGTTTTCCACTAGAACCTTGTATGTGTCATTGTACGTTTTCGGGTCCTTTGGATTCGGAAAGCGCGTCAGCTTGCCGCTTCCTGGAGCCATCAGCTTGGATACTGCACCACAGCCGAGACCGAGGATGGTTTGTACCTCTTCCATGATCATGATGTTGTAGATGCTCTCCTGCCCTGGCTGGGCATATCCGACATTCTCCAGATTTCCCAAAATGTTTTTCTGCCGATACAAATAGTACGGGTCATAGCCATTCGCCGCTGTCCACTCGGAGGCCATCTCCATCATCTTGCTAATTTCTTCGCGACTGGCGACCTTGTAGCGCTCTTTGTTCTGCGTCATCTCTGAGGCTCTTTTAAAAGACAGCGTATGCACCGTCAGCGAGGCAGGCATCAGCTTTTCTACCTCTTGGAGGCTGTGGGCCAGCTCGGCTACGCCTTCGTTTGGCAACCCGATGATCAGGTCCATATTAATATTAGTCAAGCCCATCTCCATAGCCAGATGGTATTTCTCAATCGTCTCTTCGACGGTGTGATGACGTCCGATCGCCTGGAGCGTCTCCTGTGTGAACGACTGTGGATTAATGCTGATCCGATCCACTTCCCACTGTTTCATCACATCGAGCTTTTCGCGTGTAATCGTGTCGGGTCTTCCCGCCTCAACTGTCAGTTCACGCACATCTCCCATATGCGGAAAAGAGCGATGCATCGTCTCAAACAGCTGGTTCATGTCATCTGCGGTAATACTTGTAGGGGTTCCGCCACCGAAATAAATGGACGTGATCCGTTGGTCATTCGCACGAAGCCACTCTCCCATCCGCTCTAGCTCGTAATGGAGACCTTCGAGAAACGGATTAACCGAAGCCGTGTGACTGCGAATCGCATAAGCAGGAAACGTACAGTACGCACACTTCGTCGGACAGAATGGGATGCCGATATACACGGACAGTTCGCGATCAATTTGATACAAATCAGGCACGACGTAGAGCTGCTTGTCTACGATTTCTTGCAATAGCTTTAGCTTGTATGGACGCAAAATCACATCCTGCTGCAATCTCCTGTGTGCTTCCTGTCTGTTTACACCAGCGGCGTTCAACTGGTGCAGCAGTTTCGTCGGGCGTATCCCGGTCAAAATACCCCAACCTTGCTCCATACCTGTGTATTCTTCCAGCATCAATAGCAGCGCATAGCAAAGAGCTTGCTTAGCCGTCTTTTTCATCGCTTTTTCATCACGTGCTACGTAGTCTCGCTCCACCTGATGGGAGATGCTTTGCTTGCCATCGTTTAACTCTCCCGAAGCTACGACTCCATTTTCTTGCACGGCCAGTGCCAGCTTGATTTTCAAATTAGCCTCACCTGTCCACTCGGGCACAAAAGTGAGTGCTGGATCTTCATAAAATAACGCGAGAATTAAGGAGAGTTCCCGCTCGAATGCGTGTCCCTCACATATGATCTGTATCATGGAGTTCACCTGCTTTTTTCAAAAATGCCACTCCTCATCATAGCCGACGAGAATTACTCGGGTCAACTAGACAAGTTGTGGCATCGTGTGCAAGGTGGCAAAATCGATCATTTCCGTTTTTGCCGAGGATGTTGGATATCCCGCAAGCCTGGATGAAAATCTTGGGCCATTTCTACATTTTGTAGTGACATTTCTTTCTCTAAATCGTCTTGAAAATCAACAGACAAAAACTGCCGATTCAATCCTTGCGCGAATGTTTCCTTCTTTGACTGTCTCACGATGAATTCCTCCTGAAAAGCTGCGTTCGCTAGCATCTAGTAAAATCTAGTATTGCCTTGCCTGCCGAAAAGCAATCAGGGAACCCATGCAGAACTTTGTCGTATTTTGCAGGAAAAAGCAGGAGAAATAGCGAAGTGATTGTTTTGGTAAAAACATGCAAGATCGCAATGAAATCAAAAAGCTACGTATTTCGGAAAGGATGTCTATCGTGTTTGTTCGTCAAAAGATCCTGAGGAGTCTCCTGACTGTCGTCTGTGCCATTTTCCTCCCCGTTTCTGCAGCTTGGGCCGCCGGTTCTGTTCAGGTCACCGTGGACAAGCTCAATGTCCGTTCAGGTCCTAGCCTCCAAGACACTATCGTCACTACACTGCCGAACAAAACTGTGTTGCCCGTCATCTCCACAAAAAATGACTGGATTCAGGTAAAGCTTCCGAACGGTCAAAGCGGTTGGGTAGCAAACTGGCTCGTCAACACACAGCAACAGCAACAGAAACCAGCTACTGCATCTGCCAAGCAAGTGGAGAGCAACACGACGAATCTCAATGTTCGTTCTGGACCCGGTCAGACATATGCAGTCGTTCAAACAATCAATCCAGGTACGCGCTACCCCATCGTGCAAAAGAGTGGCGAATGGATCCAAATCCAACTCAACGCAGGAACTAAAGGCTGGGTCGCAAACTGGCTTGTAAAAGAAGTAGGTGCGGGACAAGCAGTTTCTCCTCCCTCTACTGGTAGCACACCCCCAACAACCAATCCTGCGGGTACTGGCTCACAACCGAAGCCTCCCGCCGTACAAGGAGCCAGCCTAACCTTGGATTTCGCTCCGTACGTATACGCCACGCCAGATGCCAGTACACCGGCTATCGGTCAACTACATGCGGGCGAGAAAATCACGGTCTTGAACAGACAAAATGGTTGGATTCAATTCCCTTACGATGGAGTCAACGCTTGGCTCTCCACCGATCAAACGAACCCGGACACTGGTCAACCGACTCTGCCCGAAAATGGAAACGGAAGCACGCAACCTCAGACTGGACAACCGTCTTCTTCAAGTCAAACCGCCACAGTAAAAACGGACGGATTGAATCTGCGCAGTGAACCGAACACAACGAGTGCCATTCAAGCGACACTTCCAGCCGGAAGCACACTGACTGTTTTGGAAAAACAAGGAGACTGGTACCGCATCAACACGGCGGCCGGAAAAACTGGCTGGGTGGCTGGGTGGCACATCACGGTGAATCAACCAAGTATGCCTACTCCGAGTGGCCCATACGTAACGATTATGAATCCAGATACCAATGTTCGTTCTGGTCCGAGTACCGATCACAATGTTATCAAACAGGTACAGCCTGGCGAAAAATACGGGATTGCCAATAAATCGGGCGAGTGGTTCCAAGTAAACTTCCCTGACGGCTCCACAGGCTACATTGCAGGCTGGCTCGTTTCTGCTAATGGTGCGCCAGCAGTGGTACGCAGTAATGATCTTGCCGGCAAAGTCATCGTCGTCGATGCTGGTCATGGTGGTACAGATGGTGGTTCGACAGGCTCAAGCTTCTCTACTTTAGAGAAAACGGTCAATCTGCAAGTCTCCCTGCTCCTGCGCAACAAGTTGGAAGCAGCAGGTGCCAAAGTCATCATGACACGGGCTGATGATCGCAAATTGACCCTGCAACAGCGCGTCGACATCGCGATTCAAAATCAGGCTGATATTTTTGTCAGCGTCCATCATAATACGCATCCAAACTCAGCAACAAATGGCTCGATTATTTTCTACTACAGCCAAGGTAACTCTAGTAAGCTCGCCTCCCTGGTTCAAACGGAGCTGGTGAAAGCGACGAACTATAAGGACATGAATTATCGATACGGAAACTATTTCGTTCTACGCGAAAACCCGGTGCCATCCATTTTGGCCGAGATCTCCTTCTTATCCAACTACAACGACGAGATTCGCGCACGTTCCGAGAAACAGCAGGATCTTGCAGCGGAAGGTCTGTTCAAAGGGATTGTCCAGTACTTTAATACACAAAGCAATCAGGGAGGCTGATCCCTCTCTTCCACCCCCATGCGAAAGAAGCTGGCTCAAGCTCTCTCGTATGGGGGTTCTTTTATGGCGCACCCGATTGCATCAAAGCAAGACAGGCAGGAATTCCAAAAGGGTTTGCGAATATCATAAGGCATCGAAAGGAGTGATGACGGATGAAAAATAATCACAACATCAACAAACGTACGGTATGGACGCAGGTGATCACAAGTTAACCTTTGAAAATGGAGTGATTTCTATTAAAACGATGTTTGAGTACAATTGGATCGTTCGTGAAGAATGGCTGAAATGGTGTGAGGATGTCCCCATGGAAGAATTACTTCGTGCGCGCGTCGGTGGTGTCGGGGGTATTTTGCACACACTGTTCCATGTCATTGATGTAGAGTGGAGCTGGATTCAAGTCATGCTTGGGAGACCTGATTTTCAAGAGAGCTTCGACCTGCACAACCGGTTGGAAAAAGTTCGTGACCTGGAGGCGACTTTTCGCCCGGATGTGCTTCAATTTTTGCGCAATTGGGATGAAAGTATGGAAACAAGAGCCTTTCAGGATACGAAGCCAGACGGAAGCATTGCTACGTACACATGGGGTGAAATTATGCGGCATATGATCGCTCATGAAATCCACCATGTCGGGCAGCTATCCATATGGGCACGAGAAATCGGGAAAAAGCCGATTTCCGCAAACCTGATCGGCAAAAATCTGATCCTCCCTGCAACCACTTTCATTCACTGACCCGATTAGTACTGAAACGACAAAAACGATTGCATCCGGCAATCGTTTTTGTTTTTGACTTCGCTATCTGTGTTACAACGTCGGACGTTTTTCCCACGGCTCGACCTGACCGACAATCATTTGCCGTTCAGTTGTTTGCAGAGCGTCAATCACCCCAACCGCGATTTCATCATTCGTCAGCCAGCGTGAATGCTCATCTGTACATCTAAACCCGAGGACGACTCGCCGATATATACAAACTTCTGATGTAAGTTCTATTGGTGGATTTCTCCAAGCACCGCTCCCACACACATGCAGCAATTGCCAGCGCTTCTCAGGACGCGACAGTTCTTCCACGATCACAGGCAGTGCATGCGGTGCAGTCGAATGAATCCACGCGACAACCACATCCATCGGCCCTCTCTTCTCTACGAGCTCTTCCATAGCCTGACGCAAGCCGTCTGTCTGGTGATAGTCTTGAGGCAGCAAATGAATCGATTCTGGATGAGTGGAACCGTCTCTGACACGGCTTAATTTGACTGGATCACGACCAAGCACGGTTACTTGATAATCTTGGCGAGCCAGCCAGCGGGAGACCTCTGTAAGCATGCCACTAGCACCAATCACCAATGCTTCTTTGGCCATGTTTTCATCCCCCCTGATGGTTGTGTTTACGATTCGACAATCAGCGTGACAGGGCCATCATTTAACAGACGTACGTCCATCATTGCGCCAAAGCGTCCTGTTTCCACCTGAAGCCCTTTTTCACGCAGCTTGGCGTTAAATAGCTCGTACAGCGGTTCAGCCTGCTCTGGTCGTGCGGCAGCCATGAAGTTGGGTCTTCTGCCCTTTCTGCAATCACCATACAGCGTAAATTGTGATACGGACAAAATTTGGCCACCCTTGTCTAAAACAGAGAAGTTCATTTTGCCTTCCTCGTCTTCAAAAATACGTAAGTTCGCAATTTTGTCTGCGACAAATTCTACTTCTTTTTCTGTGTCTTCATGCGTAATGCCTACCAGCAGCATTAAGCCGTGTTCAATTTGTCCGACGATCTCTCCTGCTACGGTAACACTCGCTTCTCTCGTTCTTTGTACGACAACCCTCACACTGACTCATCCTTCCTGTTAGCTAAACAAGAACACCCAATCCACAAAGGATCAGGTGCTCAGTATCCGGCGAACCGAATAAATATCTTTGATGCGCTTGATGCGCTCTACTACTTTCAACAGATGATCCACATTGCTAATCGAGATGGTCATATGAATCGTTGCCACTCGATTTTTATCTGACTTGCCACTGACAGCCGCAATGTTCGTCTTTGTCTCTGCCACAACCTGCAATACATCGTTTAACAGTCCGCTCCGATCATTGCCCGTGATCTCGATCTCTACATGGAAATTATGTTTGAAATCGGTATCCCATTCCACATCAATCAAACGCTCTGTACATTCGTCTGTCAGTACGTTCGGACAGTCCAGTCGATGCACCGATACCCCACGACCTCTTGTAATGAAACCGATAATCTGGTCGCCTGGAACAGGTGTACAGCAACGAGAAATACGGACGAGCAAATTATCCAAGCCACGGACTTTGACGCCAGATTCACTCTTGGCAGAACGATCTGCTGGATTCGGTTTGACCTCAGGAATCGTCGGGTTTTGTTCTTCGCGCTCCCGGCGGAGTTTGTCTACAAGACGAGTCGCAATTTGCGAAGCCGTAATGCCACCATAGCCAACTGCGGCAAACATGTCTTCTGCCCCTTGGAAATTAAACCGGGCTGCCGCTTCCTTCAGGTTTGTTTCCGTCATCGCTTCTTTAATATCAAAGCTACGCGACTTGATCTCCGCTTCCACCATCTGCTGACCTTTGGCGACATTCTCTTCCCGCTTCTCTTTTTTAAACCACTGTTTAATTTTGTTGCGAGCATGCGCGGATTTGGCCATCTTTAGCCAATCCTGACTAGGACCGTACGAATGCTTGGAGGTCAGGATTTCGACGATATCGCCTGTTTTCATCGCATAGTCGAGCGGGACAATCTTGCCGTTCACTTTGGCGCCGATCGTTCTGTTTCCTACCGCAGAGTGAATCCGATAGGAGAAGTCCAGTGGTACAGAGCCTTTTGGCAACTCGACTACATCGCCTTTTGGCGTGAAGACGAAAACCGTATCGGAGAAAAGATCCTGCTTGAGACTCTCCATGAACTCTTGCGCGTTCGGAGCTTCTTCCGATCCACCTTCAATAATCTCCCGCAGACTACCGAGCTTCTCTGCAAAAGAGCCTTGCACGATGCTTTTGCCTTCCTTGTACGCCCAGTGAGCCGCGATCCCGATCTCAGCTGTCTGGTGCATATCCCAAGTACGGATTTGCACTTCCAATGGCTCACCTTTTGGCCCAATCACTGTGGTATGAAGTGATTGGTACATGTTCGTCTTTGGCATGGCAATGTAATCTTTGAATCTGCCTGGCATCGGCTTCCACAAGGTGTGCACGATACCCAGAACCGCATAACAGTCGCGGATGTCATTCACGATGATCCGCAACGCCAGCAGGTCATAAATCTCGTTGAACTGCTTGTTTTGTCTCGTCATCTTTTTAAAGATGCTGTAGATATGCTTCGGACGTCCCGAAATTTCAGCCTCGATATTTAACTCGCCCAGCTTTTCTCTGATCGTATCCGATGCTTCATTCAGGTAGGCTTCGCGCTCCACCCGTTTCTTTTGCATCAAATTCACAATCCGATAATATTGTTGCGGATTCAAATACCGAAGCGCCGTATCTTCCAATTCCCATTTGACGGAAGCGATCCCCAAACGATGGGCAAGTGGCGCAAAGATTTCCAGCGTTTCATCGGAAATCTCGCGTTGCTTCTCCTCGGACATGTGCCGAAGTGTCCTCATGTTGTGCAGACGGTCTGCCAGCTTGATCATGATGACGCGGATGTCCTGTGCCATGGCAACCAGCATCTTGCGGTGGTTTTCGGCGAGCTGCTCTTCCTTGGACTTGTATTTAATTTTTTCCAGCTTGGTCACTCCATCTACCAGGAGAGCTACATCCGGTCCGAACTGCTCACGGAGATGATCAAGCGTAATCTCGGTATCTTCCACGACATCATGCAAAAATCCAGCCGCAATCGTAACGGCATCCATGTGCAGGTTTGCAAGAATACCCGCCACAGCGATTGGGTGCATAATGTAAGGAACACCTGATTTGCGTATTTGCCCTTCATGCGCTTTTTCGGCAAGCTGATAGGCACGTGTAATCAGGTCCAAATCCGATTGTGATAAATAGGTGCTTGCTTTTTTTACTACCTCATCAATGCCGGTAATCATAGTTCCCTTCCCTTATCCTCTCAGTAAAATAACCTCGTTCGAGGCCTTCTCACGGAGGAGCGACCGCATTATAGCGGAAAGTTTCACCGAAGTATTGCCGGAAGCAGACGCTGAGGCACTTCGTGATGCGCTCCGGAAAGTTTAAGCCTGGACGCATTTCGCACTGTGAAGCACTTGAACTTTCCTATACGTCTAGAAAACTTGGGCTTTGCCAAGCCTTTTGGCGCAGGCGAAGGCTTACTTGCACGTATCATGTCTGTCTATTTCATACTATTATCTTGTATGTCGTTCGTCTTGTAAAGCTGAATTCCCCTGTAAAGTATGTACAGCCCCAGAAAAAAGAAAAAAACGGGCATTTCACCCGTTTTTCCTTGTTACATCAATTAATATTGAACGAGCGATTTGATAGGAATTTCACCTATTTTGCTACGTCCATCCAAGTAGGACAGTTCGATGAAGAAGGCAGCTCCTACCACTTTGCCTCCGAGTTGCTCAATCAAATTGATTGTTGTCTCAATCGTTCCACCTGTCGCCAGCAAATCGTCAGCAATCAGAACACGCTGACCTGGTTGGATAGCATCTACGTGTACAGCCAGTGCATCTTTTCCATACTCCAGGTCGTAATCCGCCTTGATGGATTCATATGGCAGCTTACCTGACTTGCGGATCGGCACAAAGCCAATTCCCATTTCATACGACAGTGGAGCACCTACTACGAATCCACGTGCTTCTGGACCCGCAATCACGTCTGCTTGTACTTCACGCGCGAACACAGCCAAGTCTTGAATCGCAGCTTTGTAAGCAGGGCCATCCTTCAAGAGAGTAGTGATGTCCTTGAAACGAATACCTGGCTGTGGAAAATCTGGGATAACACGAATGTATTGTTTAAAATCCATGAAAAATTCCTCCTAAACGGTGGTTGGTTCCACCAATTGATGAAGCGCTTGAATCATTGCATCAGAAGAAGAAAGCAATAAATCCGTAGCAAGCTGTGCTTCTTCCTTCCAATTCGCGTAGAGCATAGAGCTCTCGAGCGGTCTTTTCGCAGTGTTGGCCTGCAACGTGTACTGTTCGGCCTCTTCTACTAAAAACTCCAGCTCCATAAAGATGGCAATCATGCCGTCCAATAGATTTCTTTTCCATTGCAGCTTTCTGGCCAATGCATCCATGTGGATTTTTTTAACAGTTGGCACCTGGACGAAAAACTGGTACAACTGTTTAAAATGATCCCGGCCCGGACAGGAAAGCCGCTCCATTCCCAAATCCGGATCACCAAACAAGCAGTATATGCGCTCCGCTTGTTTGAGCAAGACACGAACCACTTCCAATTCGGAACGATGCTTCGGCAAATCATACAAAATCACGTTGGAAGAGGTTGTGATGTCAGTCCCCTCTCGTCCAACCACGAACAAGGAATTCACCTGATCGCTAGTCGCTTTCGCTGCCAATGGCTCGTAGCTTTCCTCGCGAAACAGAACGGTCACCGAATTTGACTCCGCCATTACTTGCTGCCATTTCTCTATCTTGTCACGACTGCCTCGCCAGTCAAACACTTGCTGGTGTCCAACAGACAAATCACGGATCGTCAGCTGAGGCTTTCGATTTCCGTTCCATTCGTTTACAGACAATTCTCCCAATACGTGAAAACGTGCCTTGGGCGTTACTCTCTTTGTTACATGTGCCCAGTTGAAGCCAATTGCATCCAAAGAGGTACCCGCTTTGTTCAAGGTACACTTCAAATGATTGTCATCGCGCCCAATAGTGCGCATCCCTTGCGTTTCTACTTCTTCTAACAAAACGAGCGGTGTTGGATTCCCCATTCCATATGGGGCGAGCTGTTCGAGTTGCTCCGCCGCGGTCAAGCTGATCTCTTCCATGCTCATCGCAACGTCCACCTTGGTCATCGGCGTGAAGTCTTCCGCGGACAACCACTCTCCAGCGAGCTCGTTTAACTTTTGGCGTAAGAAGTCGAGATTTTCTACAGGCAAGGTCATCCCCGCTGCCATTGTATGACCGCCATAGTGCGGTAGCCACTCCTTGCAAGCAGTCAGACCTTCATACATATCAAAACCTGCAATGCTTCGTGCCGAGCCTTTTGCTGTTCCTTTTTCCGGATCAATGCCAAGCACAATCGTTGGACGGTAAAAAAGCTCGACCAATCGGGAAGCTACGATCCCTACCACACCCACGTTCCAGCCTTCTTTAGCTAGAACGAGAACATTGTTCTGGTCAGGCGGATACAGCTCATTCACCATCTGTACAGCTTCCTCAGTCATCGCTGCGACAATTTCCTGACGTTCGCGGTTTAAGTCGTCCAGCGCCTGGGCACATTTCTCTGCTTCGTCCATATCCGAAGTCGTCAGCAATTTCACAGCAGATTCAGCCGTCTCCAGCCTTCCACTCGCATTCAGACGCGGTCCTAGCGCAAAGCCTACATGTCCCGCAGACAGCTCGGTATCGGCCAACCCACAAACTCGGATTAAGGCTTGCAGACCAAGATTCCTTGTATGATTTAAGCGCTTTAATCCTGCTCGAGCAAGAATGCGATTTTCATCTACCAACGGCACCAAATCCGCTATCGTCCCCAATGCAGCCAAATCAGCTAAATGCAATGGCGGTTCTTTCAGCAAGGCATGCCCCACTTTAAAGGCGACCCCCACTCCCGCCAACATATCAAACGGGTACGAACAGCCGGGCTTCTTGGGGTTAATCACAGCAAATGCCTCCGGGATGATTGCCGGAGGTTCGTGATGGTCGGTTACAATGACGTCAAGACCCAACTGATTCGCGTACGCTACCTGCTCCACTGCACTGATCCCTGTATCGACAGTGATGATCAGCTTATAGCCGCTATGATGCAGATGCGCCAATGCGTCTTTATGTAACCCATACCCTTCTGTAAAACGGTTGGGAATATAGTAGTCAAAAACAGCGCCGAGTTGGCGCAGTAGATGTACCATTAGCGATGTGGAGCTAACCCCATCGGCGTCGTAATCGCCGTATATGCAAATCGGTTCTTGCCTTTGAATGGCTTGTTGAATGCGATGCACGCTTTGTTCCATTCCATCCAGCAAGAAAGGGTCATGAAACAATTCTGGGCCGGCTTGTAAAAAGTCACGAGCCTTTTGTGATGTGTCAATGCCACGTATCACCAGTAGCTTGGATACGAGCGGAGTAAGCTGGCAATCTGCGGCAATACTAGCAGCAAGCTGCTCATCATAGGTGGCCAGTTTCCAGCGTGTTTTCGCTTTCAGCATGGGCTTTCCTCCAATCCTCATTCATTATAGAGGATGGAGCCCAAGCCTGACAATAGTGAGGCTTTCTCCGGTAAAAAAAGGAGAAAACCGCGGGAATATCCCCGCGGCTTTCGGCTTAGCTTTCGTTTGGAGCAGTTGAAAAGCGCTTCTTGTTCATTTCTCTCTTTTTCAAAGAAACCCAGATTTGCGCAGCGATAAAGATCGAAGAGTAGGAACCACTGAGCAATCCGAAAATCAGTACGAGGGAGAAGTTGCGAATCCCTTCGCTTCCCAAGAACACAATCGCAACGGCTGTCGCCAAAACGGTTACCACGGTAAAGACAGAGCGGCGCATGGTCTGCCACAAGCTCACGTTTACCAGGTGTTCCAGGTCTTCAATTGTCTTGGTCTTCATCACGCGTTCATTTTCACGGATACGGTCAAAAATAACAATCGTATCGTTCAACGAATAACCAACGATCGTCAAAATCGCTGCGATAAAGGTCAAGTCAACCTCGAGTCGAAACACGGAAAACAACGCGATCGGGATAAATACGTCATGCAAGAGAGCAATCGCACACGCGACCCCGATCAAGAACTGGAAGCGGAACGCTACGTAGATGGCAATCCCAAGTGCAGCGAACAAAATTGCCAGACCGGCATTGCGTACCAATTCTTGTGCAATAATCGGATCAACTGTAGACTCTTGCTTGGTTACCTGATCACCATACTTGGCTATCAATGCCTGTTCAATCTCCGTCAGCTTTTCTGGCGGAATGGTTTCTTCAAAGCGTGTATAAGCCTGTTTTTCCCCATAGGCTGTCACATTCGTAAAATGCGTCTCCGGTAGCTTTTCCCGGACGATTGCATCAATATCAGTAGTCGAGAAGTCTTTCCCGATATACATATCCAGACGTGTACCTGCCTTAAAATCAACCCCGAGATTCAACCCAAAAGTGAACATGGACAGCAGGCCCAATGCAAGAATAATCCATGAAATCACAAAAAACTTCTTACGGTTTTTTACAATGTTGTACTTATCAGCGTACTCTAGTGCTCTATAACTCACCAATTTCACTCTCCTTTACCCCGAACCAAGACGGCTTCTTGAATAGGTTCGTACGGATCAACAAGCCGAGGAGGAAGCGAGAGGCAAAAACGTTTGTAAAAATACTTACGATCGTTGTCAGCATCGAGATAATCGCAAAGCCTTGGATAGAGCTAGTCCCGAAGAAATACAATACCACAGCTGCGATCAAAGCCGTAACCTGCGCATCCAAAATGGTGACCAAGGAACGTCGTTCACCTGCACGGAATGCAGATAGAATCGTCTTACCGGAACGGATCTCTTCCTGAATACGTTCATAGGTAATAATATTCGCGTCCACGGCCATCCCGATTCCCAAAATGAAACCAGCAATCCCTGGCAGTGTAAGCGTCGCATCCATCCAATCCAAGAAGAGCAGGGAGAGATAGATAAAAGCTGCCAATGTAATATTCGCTACCAGACCTGGCAAACGATAAACCACCAGCATGAACAGGAAGATAAAGGCTCCACCGATATATCCTGCATACAAGGTTTTTTCCAAGGACATCGCACCAAGTGTAGCCCCTACAGATGTTACCTGTTTCTCAATCAGTTTGGCCGGCATTGCACCGGAGTTAAGTAAGTCAGCCAACTCTTGCGCCGATTCTTGCGTGTAGTTACCGGTAATTTGTGCACTACCACCGGAAATGACAGACTGAATCGTTGGGTTGGTCTGCATTGTATCATCTAGGAAGATTCCCATTGGTTTACCAAGATTTGCTCGAGTCACGTCTTCTAGAAGTTTTGGTTCTTTAAATTTGACGGTAACCAACGGTCTTTTCAGTTCGTCGTAACCAACTGCTGCTCCCCCTGGCGCCAAATCGCTACCTCTCATCAACGTCTTGCCTTGTACGTCACGGAACGTAAGTACGGCTGGCTTGCCGATCAACTCGCGAAGCTTTTCCTGATCAGCATCATGGGAAGCAATCTTCACGCGGATTCGGTCCGGCAGCTCGACGTTTACCTCTGGTTCAGTAACGCCACCGATATTCACCCGTTTTTCAACCATTTGTGCTGTTGCAGCCAATAATGTTGTATCGACCTTTTGTCCTTCATTCAGGGGCTCTACCTGATACAAAATCTCAAAGCCACCCTTTAGATCCAATCCTAGTGTGATATTGCTTGCTACTTGTCCAGTCGTGGTAAACAAACCGCCCAACAAGCCCACCACAACCAGGAACAAAACAAGTCTGCTCCATTTAATCATGTAATACCCCTCTTTCCTAGCCGTGCCTCGTCGTCGACACGAAAACCAATATGCCCATTATAGCGAAGTAAGAAAAAACGTGTCAATTGATGCTGGAAAAGCGAACCATGGTAACCAACCCCTTATCTTGCATCGCGCGTTTTTACCTATACGATTTAGATAAGAAGAAGTTTCACTAAGAATTTTTGTACATTTGAATCATGAGGTAATTCATATACTTGTTTGGCTTCAAGGACAAAATGTCGTTGACAAGCTGGTGAATCGGCGGCATTTCTTTATAGCTGTTCGTGACGCATTCCCAAACGTCTTCAGGTGCCACATTGTCGTACCCCAAGAGAGCAAATTCCTCTGCCTTACTTGCACAAAGACTTGCGACTTGCCCATACCATTCCTGTTTTTGCGCTTGGTCCATCCCAATTTCCCCCTCAAAGTAGTCATGCCGACAGCGGCACGTCCATATTCTTTACTGAGTGAATTTATCCTTGCAAAGGAGCCTTCCATGAAACAATCCTTCTTTTACGGAACGGTCATCCTCATTATTGCTGGTGGCATCACCAAAGTGTTTGGTTTTGCTCACAGGATCGTGTTGTCGCGCATTATCGGAGCGGAAGGAATGGGGCTTTATCAAATGGTTGTGCCCCTTTTATACTTTCTGATTACTGTGACGACATTCGGACTTCCGGTTGCCATTGCAAAGCAAGTGGCAGAGACGGAAGCGGCTAATAATCCGCGGCTGACTCGCCGATTTCTATTACTAGCCTTGTCGGTCGCCGGCGGGATCAGCCTCTTCATCTGTGTCCTGCTCCTCTTGTTCTCTCAATGGATTTCTGGAATGCTCTTTGCGGACCCTCGTGCACACATTGTTCTGCTCGCAGCCATTCCGGTCATCCCGATTTCCGGCATTTCTCTTGTTCTGCGAGGGTACTTCCAAGGCAAGCAAAACATGATCCCTACTGCGGTTTCTCAGCTTATAGAGCAGGTCGTCCGAATGGCATTGGTCGTTGTCATGACGATGTCGTTTCTTTCGGCAGGCATTGAGTACGCCACAGCAGGTGCTGTCGCCAGCATTATTTTTGGAGAAGCCGCCGGACTCTTGTACATTCTCTGGCAGTATCGCAAAGGCAGCAAAAAAGCAGCAGCTCAGCTTCTGGATAAGCCCCTTCTCATGACGGTTTCAGCAAGCAAAAAGAGCTTGTCGCAACTCATCCATGTCGCACTCCCTGTCACGCTTAGCCGTATCATCGGCTCCATCGCTTACGTGCTAGAGCCGATGCTCGTACCGTACGCACTCGTCATCGCAGGTTTTACCACCTCGACTGCTACTGGTTTGTACGGGCAGTTTGCCGGAATGGCCGTCCCTTTGTTACTTTTTCCCACTTTTTTAACGTATTCCTTGTCCGTTTCCCTCGTTCCTGCCGTGGCGGAAGCGGCCTATCAAAAAAATGCCCCACTCGTGCATCGCCGCATTTATCAAGCCATGCGGATTACACTCGTCATCGGAGCACCTTGTACCGTCTTGCTCACCATTTTTGCAGAACCGTTATGTGTCCTGCTCTACGGCAATGAGTATCGGGAGGTTGGCGTGCTGCTAAAAGAGCTGGCACCGTTCTCCGTCTTCCTGTTTTTCCAAGCACCGCTTGCAGCCGCCTTGCAAGGCCTCGATTACGCTCAGGTCGTCTTTCGAAATACGCTGATTAGTGCCATCGTCAAAACTGTCGCCATGTTTTTTTTCACGGCACATCCAGCATTCGGCATTCACGGCGCTGTCATTGCTCTTAATATCGGCATTACACTTGGAACTTTATTACATTTTGCCAGTCTGATCAAAAAAATCGGTTTTACAGTAGACCTTCGGGAATTCGGCAAAATCGCGGTCGCTATGCTACTCATGGGTTATTCCGGTTCCTACATTGCCAAGCACTGGTTTACGGACGTATCAATTGGACAGCTATTGACTGCAAGTACCTTCATTAGCACCCTGCTGTACTTTGTCCTGCTCGTCGCCATGCGCGTCTTGGGCAAGCAAGACGTGCGTCGTATTCCGTGGATCGGCGAACAACTCGCCGTGTTCTTCCCTCGCCGCTAGCGCTTATTGCAGCGGCTTGTCTTTTTTGTCCAAATACATGATGCCACGTTCGTCAATGCTGCAAAAAGAAACCTCTCGAATGTCTTTGATTCCGTATTTCCGGATTTCTCGTTTCAGCCAAAGCTGGTTTTGTCCGATCTTGTTCAGTGCCTCCGTCCTCACCTTGCCATCGAGAATCAGTGGAATGGGCAGACCTTTGTACGAGACAGGACCGACTTGCGGCTTTTTCATCAACGAGAGATCTTCCCTCGTAACTTTGTCTTTTTGCTCCTTTAAAAACACACTCATCTGTCCGGTTGGCTCCAACAACGCAAATTCAACATCGGCAATGTTTTTTACGTCTTTTTGCCGCAGATGTACCATCAAGTCATCCATGTTCAAGCGATTGCGACGCATCGCCTGCTCCCTGATTTGCCCATTTTCTATAATCAAATCGGCAGAGCCGTCCACAGTATCGCGGAATTTCTTGCTCTTCAATGACACATAAGCGAAAGCGACTTCCAATAAGGCAATCAACAGCATCGGCAAGTAAAACCGAAGGGCGGGCTTATCGACATCCTCAATCGCCAGTGCAGCCATTTCTGCAAGCATGATCGAGATGACTACATCAAAAACGGACAGCTTTCCCAATTCCCGCTTTCCCATCAACCGCACTAAGATCAAGAGGAAAAAATACGAGAAAAGGGTGCGAAGTAACACCATTGTAAGATTATCCACTTGCGCTGCCCCCCAAAGAACATTTGATACTAGTGTTCAACAGGGGGCAGGGAAAGTATTAGCACCAATTACAGCCACTTTCGCTTGCGGAAAATGTGGAGCATGGCAAACGTCATCGCTAGCATAATCACGAGTGCCACGATCAGCATATACGGTTCGGCTTCTTCACCCAGCCATGCAAAAGTATTCATCCCGAATAGTCCGGTGATAAATGTCAACGGAAGGATGATCGTAGAGATGATCGTAAGAACCCGCATCGTCTCCGTTGTTTTGGCGCTAATGATGGTGTAGTACGTATCCAACGCACCGTTAACCAGATCACGGAAGGTTTCCGTCGAATCCGAAATCCGCTCCAAGTGGTCTGTTAGGTCGGTGTAGAACGGAACGTTTTCCTCGGAAATATCGAAGGAGTAGCGGCCGTTGACGTTCGCGAAAATTCTTTTTTGCGGCATGATCACACGCCTGATTAAAATAATCGTTCGCTTCAACGCCAGGAACTCTTCGGTAATTTCCTCCATCTGATGTTCATAAATCTCGTCCTCCAGCTCGTCAATCCGCACACTAATCCGATCAATAATGGGAAAATATTCATCGGTAATCCCGTCTACAATGGCATACAGCAAATAGTCAGGACCTCTGTTCAAGTAAGAAATGTTGCGGTGACACATGGCAGCGATCCGACCGATGGTATTCATCGGGGACTTGTGGATCGTCACGATGTAGTTAGGGCCGAGAAAAACGTTCAGTTCTACCGTTGTGATCTCGTCATCGCTTTCTTCATTGTAACGCAGGGCGTGAAAAACGAAGAAATAGTAGTCATCGTACTTGTCTACCTTGGCACGTGGACTGACGTGCAGGCAGTCCTCAATTGCCAACGGGTGAAAGTCGAAAATCTTGGCAATATAGGGCAGTTCATTGTTTCCCACATCATACAGATCGATCCAGAGAAGATCCTCTGGTGATTTCAGCCATTGATCCTTCGTTGCCAGATCAACGTCGTGAAACATCTTCTGTTCAGAGTGGTTATAAAAGTACGTTTTGATCAATCTTCCTCACCCCCGTCTCGTTCCCCATCCATCATACGAAAATTCCTATCAATGTTCAACGCGAAGATGAATACGTGAGCCAAGCCTCTCATATAGATGTACAAACACTTCCAATAAGGGGGTACATACCGTGCGAAGTGCATCCACCTCTGTACTGACAGGTCTATTGTATACGACATGTCTTGTTTTAATTGGAGCGTTACTCGCGACCTTGCTCCTTAGCTTCACCTCGATACGAGAAGGCACGCTGCCCTATTTTACGTACGTAATCAATGCCATCGCCCTTTTGATCGGGGGATTCGTTACTGGACGTCGTTGTGGCGGCAAGGGCTGGTACTATGGCGGACTTACCGGACTCACTTACTTCCTTTTCATCCTCTTGATCGGCTTCCTCGGCTTTGACGCCCCGATGCAATGGGGGACCTTCCTGTTCTTGTTCGGCGCTTTTGGCGTGGCTGCGTTAGGTGGGATTCTCGGCGTGAATTCGGCCAATTCCAACAACAAACATAAAGGCAGTAAACCTAAAGTTATCAAGCCTCGTCGCTAAAACAAGACAGAAAAAAGCAGGTGGATCACCCACCTGCTTTTCGCATGTATTATTTGGATTCTTCTTTTGCTTCTTCGATCTTTGCTGGTTCACTCTTTGCAGGTTCGTTGCTGGAAGAAACTACGCTGTTGATCGCACCACGATCGAACGTAACGTTTACGTTGTGAGCAATACGCAAAGTGATAGTATCATCAGACAGGTCTTGGATCGTTCCATGCACTCCACCGATTGTTACGATCTTGTCGCCTTTTTTCAGAGCACCAAGCATAGCGTTGCGTTGTTTTGCCTTCTTTTGTTGCGGACGAATCAGCAAGAAGTAAAAAATCGCAAACATGATGATAATCGGTAAAAACTGAGTCAAGCCTTCCATGAAAAAAATCCCCCTCGATTAAAAAGATCTATCTTCACCCAATCCATATTGAGCGAAAAACTGGTCGCGGAAATCTTGCAAGCGGTCTTCGGCAATCGCCTGACGCACCTGTTCCATTAACTTCACCAAGAAGTGCAGGTTATGGTAGGTAGTTAATCGGATTCCAAAGGTTTCCTCCGACTTGACCAGGTGTCGGATGTAAGCACGTGTGTAATTTTTGCAGGTGTAGCAATCGCAATTTGGATCAAGTGGGGTAAAGTCTCGCGCGTATTTTGCATTGCGGATGACCAATCTTCCCTGGCTTGTCATGCATGTCCCATTGCGGGCAATTCGTGTCGGCAACACACAATCAAACATGTCGATGCCGCGGATTGCTCCCTCGATAAGAGCATCTGGCGAACCAACCCCCATCAAATAGCGGGCTTTGCTTGTCGGAAGCAGTGGAACGGTATGCTCCAGCACTTCGTACATCAAAGGAAACGGTTCTCCCACGCTCAAACCGCCGATCGCGTATCCTGGGAAATCCATGGAAACGAGATCGCGAGCACTTTGTGCGCGTAAATCGTTGAACATACCACCCTGAACGATTCCAAACAACGCTTGTTCGTTTGGACGAGTATGCGCCTTCAGACAACGCTCTGCCCAGCGGGTTGTTCGCTCCATTGATTTTTTTACGTAATCGTACTCCGCAGGATAAGGAGCACACTCATCGAATGCCATAAAAATATCAGCACCCAACGCGTTTTGAATCTGTGTAGCCTCTTCAGGACCAATAAACAGCTTTTCGCCGTTTAGGTGGGAACGGAAGGATACTCCTTCCTCCGTGATCTTGCGGAGGTTACTAAGGCTAAACACTTGAAAACCGCCGGAATCAGTCAGAATCGCACGGTCCCAATTCATAAAGCCGTGAAGTCCGCCTGCCTCCCGAACAATTTCATGCCCTGGACGTAGAAACAAATGGTAGGTATTACTGAGGATGATGCCCGCGCCAATCGCTTTTAACTCCTCGGGGCTCATCGTCTTTACTGTCGCTTGTGTACCGACAGGCATAAAGACAGGGGTGTCAATCGTCCCATGAGGGGTATGTAGCTTACCGAGACGTGCACCAGTTTGTTTGCATGTTTTGATTAACTCGTAGCGTACAGCCAACTCTTTGCACTCCTCAAGCTATGTATGTAAGTCTTACCTATTATAGAAAAACTTCTGGATGAAGTAAACCCACCTGACTAATAAGTATACACTTATACAGGTGGGTTGTTCACATTTTTATAAAATAAACATCGCATCGCCAAAACTGAAGAAGCGATACTCCTCTTCCACAGCCGTTTTGTAGGCACGCATCACATTCTCTTTCCCAGCCAAAGCACTGACTAGCATGACAAGCGTAGACTTCGGCAAATGGAAGTTTGTCAGGAGCCCGTCCAGGATGGAAAACGTGTAGCCCGGGTAAATGAAAATATCCGTCCAACCAGAGGTTGCGACCAGCTTTCCTCCATTCGCGCGTCCTACTGTCTCCAATGTGCGGCAGGATGTCGTCCCGACAGCGATTACTCTTCTACCTTCTGCTTTTGCCTGGTTCACCAGCTCTGCTGTTTCCTCAGGAATCTCATAGTACTCCGCGTGCATGACATGTTCTTCTACGGAATCCGCTGATACAGGGCGAAAAGTCCCAAGTCCCACATGCAGTGTCACGTAAGCAAGCTGTACGCCTTTTGCAGCGATTTGCTCCAAGTATGGCTTCGTGAAATGGAGGCCGGCTGTCGGAGCTGCTGCTGAACCGCGCTCCTTCGCATAGACTGTCTGGTAACGTTCACTGTCCTCCAGTTGTGCGTGAATATACGGAGGCAAAGGCATCGAGCCTAATTGGTCGAGAATTTCATAAAAAATTCCCTCGTACAAAAAGCGCACGATTCGTCCACCAGTCTCTGTCACGTCTTCACAAACACAACGCAATAGACCGTTACCAAAAACCACTTCTGTCCCCGGCTTCATCCGCTTCCCGGGCTTCACCAGCGTTTCCCAGCGATCGTCACCAAGTGATTTCAACAAAAGGATTTCTATTTTCGCACCAGTGTCAGCCTTCTCTCCAATCAGTCTGGCAGGTAAAACGCGGCTGTCATTCATGACGAGTACGTCCCCTGCTTGGAGATGATCGATTAAATTGGTAAATTGCTGATGAACGATATTGCCTGTTTGTTTCTCTAACACGAGCAATCTCGATGAAGTTCGGTCTTCTAGCGGGTGCTGGGCAATCAAATGCTCCGGCAAATCAAAATCAAATTGTTGCACGTCCACGAAATCGTTACTCCTTTTTGCGGTAGATCTTGTGGCAAACGACTTACTTTTCGATTGTCACATCCTGGTAGTAGTGTTGCAAGATATCTTTGTAGTCATACCCTTCCTCTGCCATTGCACGAGCTCCGTATTGCGAAACACCAAGTCCATGCCCAAAGCCAGTGCCTCGGAAGATGAATTGCGAGCCATTGACCATTTCTACTTCAAACTTCGTGCTGCGCAGAGGGGAGCCACCTTGTTGAAATACAGAACGGAAAGCATCCGGTGAAGAAACGACGATCGATTTCCCGTTTGCTTCCATCGCGATCACACGTCCAGATGGACCGCGTTCTGTCACTTTCAGGCTCGTTACGTTTCCTGAAATGCGCGGAGCTTTGTTCTTGTCATGCGCGGCATTGATCATAGCTGCAACCTCTGTAGAGGTAAACGGACCACGCGTCCACGAATATGCATTTTCTTCTTTTACTTCTGAGAGGATCGTTACTTCTGCACCAGTAGGGAGTACGGACAACACACGATGCGTCGTTGTACTTGGACCTGAGCGCAAATTGGTATTCTCGGTCGAAATGACCGCGATTCTTTTTCCCTCTGAATTGCTCTGGCCTGTTTCAGTTACCAGATCATTTCTTACATAGCCAAGCGTTCCATCTGCTAAAGCCACGCGGTACCATACGCTCGCATTGTCCATTGGATAGGTGTCTTTACTCTCGACAGAGCGCAAATAAGGAACTGGATTGCCCCATACTTCTGTGCCGTCAGCAGTCATGCCGCCAGCATTGGAATAGAAAAGTGACTCGGCTGGTTTGCCTTGGTAGTAAATGATTTCGCCTTCTGTCTCGTCGACGGCCTTACGTACATCATCAGACTCTTTTGTATAGCCATAGTACGCCTGTTCGAAAACCGTGTCTGATACATTGGCAACTCCATACTTATTTCCTTGCCATACAGCACGAGTTCTCGACAGGACTGCCTGTGTTTTCAATGCTTCCATCGGCCAGCCCGGAGCCATTTCAGAGCCAACGACTCCATACAGATACTCTTCCATAGGAAGCTCATTTACTAGCGTCAAGTGACCATTGTATTCCGATAGCTCCATCTCACCGCGATAGGTGCGCTGCTCTCGCTCCACAACGCCAATCACCGATTCATCGCCTGCTTTATTCGCTTCGACAGTCAGCTTTACTTGAGGAGAGAATACATACTTCCAAATCACTTCATCCGGTGATCCGTATACATCCTGCTTCAATATAACATAAGATTGACTGTCTGGCTCCTGATAGGAGAAAGAAGGAATTGCGGCGTTTGCTCTTCGTTTCAATTCTTTCACAGCTTCTGGACTAACCTCGTCGCCGATCCATACCGCATATTTGACTTTATCCCCATCTGATACCATCACGGGATAAGCAGGAATACCCGCTGCTTCAAATGACGCTTGCCATTGTTCTGCTTCCTGTAAGCTTTTGAATTTACCCGCTTCGAGTCGATGTGGACCTTTTACCAGCGGATTCTGCCCGATTACTTGGGCAACCGTTTTTGCCTGATTGGCAGCAGCCTGATACGTGTCATACGTCCCGCTTACGACCTGATAGACGGTCTGGCCGTTGCGCTTTGCCACCTGGATGGAGCCCTCGTATTTTCGTTGGCTCATTTGCTGTGCAATCTGCTGTGCGCGATTCCAGTCACCAGTTTCGGCAACGATCAAATGATATTCATCAACCCGGTAACGAGTTGCATCTCCTTTTAATTCGGGTAAATCTGTCTTGCCCTCGGGTCCATTGAGTACGACTTCCATTCCATTTTCAGCCGTCAGCGTAACGGAAGGAACTACTCCCCGATAGCCTTGTCCTGTATCCACAAATAGCGCAACTCTAATATCGTCGCCGGCTGCCTGCGCTGGTACTTGTCCTCCTACGAGAACTACTGATAGCAGGCCCACCGAAAGGACTTTCCCCATCCATTTCTTTCTCATGTCGTCCATTGTCCTTTCTCCACCTGATTTTCAACAAAAATTGGCATGTCTTCCCATGTTTTTCGACAATCACAAGCTGATCTCCTGCCTTTTTCGTAAAATGGGACCAAACGCCCGCACGCAAAAAAACCACCGGAACGATGAGCTCCGATGGCCTTCACACTTGCCTATTTAAACAGTCGGAATAAATACATGCCAAGAGACAAAACGATGCTAATCACAATACAAGTCACAATCGGAAAGTAGAACTTGACGTTTTCCTTTTCTACCACGATATCTCCCGGCAAACGCCCCAGCGGCAAAAATCTGCCTCCTACCTGCCACAAAAGACCGATTACGATTAAAGCAGCACCACTAATAATAAGTAGCTTGGCTACAGGATTCACGATTTCATCTCCCGACCAAAGTGTTGGTACGCACTCGGGGTGAGAACACGCCCCCGCGGCGTCCGCTGCATGAAGCCAATCTGCATGAGATATGGTTCGCAAACATCTTCTACCGTTTGTGACTCTTCTCCGATTGTTGCTGCGATCGTATCCAGTCCAACCGGACCACCGTCAAAGCGATCAATAATCGCTAGCAATAGTTTATGGTCGATATGATCGAGACCGCAGGCATCGACTTGCAATCTTTCCAGCGCTTCTTTGGCAATCTCTGTCGTAATGACGCCTTCGCCTTTTACTTGGGCAAAATCGCGAACTCGCTTCAGCAAACGGTTTGATACCCGGGGTGTTCCCCGTGAACGTCTGGCAATCTCCTCTGCTCCGCCTTCTCGAATGACAACCTGCAGGATGTCGGCTGCCCGTGAAACGATGAAGGTCAGTTCCGGAACTGTATAAAACTCCAGGCGATTTACAACCCCAAAGCGATCTCGAAGCGGCGCCGACAGCATACCAGCTCGCGTCGTGGCCCCGACCAATGTAAATGGCGGCAAATCCAAACGAACACTGCGAGCACTTGGCCCTTTACCGATAATGATGTCCAGCGCAAAATCCTCCATAGCCGGATACAAAACTTCCTCTACGCTTCGGTTGAGCCTGTGAATCTCGTCGATAAACAGGACATCCCCTTCTTGCAAATTCGTCAAAATCGCCGCCAAATCACCCGGCCGCTCAATTGCTGGACCAGAAGTCGTGCGGATATTCACACCTAGCTCATTTGCGATAATTTGCGAAAGGGTCGTCTTCCCCAGACCAGGCGGACCGTACAGCAATACGTGATCCAACGACTCTTTCCGCATTTTCGCTGCTTCAATAAAAATTTTCAGGTTTTCCTTCACGTGCTGTTGACCGATGTACTCGTTTAAATAGCGAGGACGGAGGCTCAGCTCCGCCGCATCTTCTTCCCAATTCATATGCGTCGTGATGATCCGAGAATCCAAAATCCTACCCCCTCATGAGCAACGCAAGCCCTTGTTTGATGAGCTTTTCTACACCATCGCCCTCTTTTGATTTCTCAGACAGCGTGTTTCTGATTTTTTGCAGTTCACCATCAGAGTAACCCAGTGCGGTCAATGCATCGAGTGCTTCGTTCAGTGCAGACACAGCTTGCTCGCCTGCTGTCAAATCACCCGCTGCAACAGTCAAAATCGCAGATGGTGTGTACCCTACCAATTTATCCTTCAAATCGAGGATAATGCGCTGGGCAGTCTTTTTCCCAATCCCCGGAAATTTCGTCAAATAGGTAACATTCTCCTGTTGAACCGCCATCACCAGCTGCTCGGGAGTCGCCGCAGCCAAAATCGCCAATCCGCCCTTTGGACCGATTCCGCTAACATCAAGCAGCTTGCGGAACAAATCACGTTCGTCACGGGTAGCAAAACCGTACAGCAGAATAGCATCTTCCCGTACGTGGTGGTGGGTAAACAATTTGGTTTTGCTGCCTTCATATCGAACGAATTGGTACGGATTTGGACAGAACAGTCGATAACCAATTCCGCCGGTTTCGATAACTATGTATTCCGAATCGAGATAACTAAGTGTACCTTCTACAAAATCAATCATTTCTTGACCCCTTCCGAAATGGAAATGAACGCGCGAAACTGTGCGTGCGTAATAGCAATGCCCAATGCGTCCGCCACGTCGTCAGGCTTTGGTACTTCTTTTAACCGCAATAGGAGCTTCGTCATTTCCTGTATTTGCTTCTTCTCTGCTCCCCCGTATCCAGTCACGGCTTGCTTGACCTGCATCGGGGTATATTCATAGACCGGCACACCAGCCAGCTCTGCCGCAAGTATAATAACCCCTCGCGCTTGACCAACTGTAAAGGCCGTCGTCACGTTTTTATTAAAGAAAAGTTTTTCGACGGACATTTCATCGGGACGATATGTTTCCAAAAGGCTCTGCATTGCCTCAAAAATCTGTTTTAATCTAAGTGGCACTGGCAATCCTGCTTCTGTCTGAATGCTTCCGTATTGGACGGGACGCAATTGGCTGCCCTCTTTATCCACAACCCCGAAGCCAACAATCGCAATACCAGGGTCAATTCCTAAAATGCGCATAGTCCACTCTCCGTGAGCAAAGATTCTACTCTCTACTGTAACACAAAGCACAAAAAAAGCGAACGTGCATTTCCATATAAAAACCCGCTCCCTATTATAAGGAACGGGTTATACGGCGTCTGTTAGTGTTTGTTCATTCCGAGTGACTCTGACACATCATGCTGCATGTGGGCATAGTCGTCTACGCCACTCTGCATGTGCTCTTTGATCTTGTTGATCTGTTGGTAATTGAGCTTGTTGTGCCCCTGATTCAACTGAACGTACAAACGCTGATGGAACTGGTCTTTGTAGCTACCTCTAGGCATGGTAGACATAGTCTAAAGACTCCTCCTTCGATCACCGTATGAAATCAGTATGGCGTAAGCGCAATGGCGTTATGATACCAAGATTTACGCCACATGAGCCAGACATTTTATTGAAACGATAAGCAGTGGAGGTGTTGGTTGTTGCGAAGCAAAGTCCTTATTTTTTGTATATGCTTAATCGTAATCGCACTGTCAATGCCATACTCTGTGTTTGCCAAAGTCAAGAATGACATCACGGTCACCGTTTCAGTGTCACCCGAGTCCTCCTTCCAAACGACCATGTCCTTCCGTGATCAAAAGCAATTTACGAAGCGGCTATTGGGTTCTGCTACCAAAGTCGCCTCTTACAACCCTCACTGGATACGCGCTACATTGACTGTAAAAAAACGAACGTATGTATATGATCACGATGGCCAGCTTTATGAGAAAAAAATGCCTCGTCGTTATATATTGGCAAACGATGTTCGCCAGCGGATTGAAGAAATGGTCAAGTCCGTTGAAGCTATCCATTTTGCACAAGCCATACCCTGGGAACAGGTGAAAAAAACGTTGAAACGGATGGAATTCGGTACCGTAATTGATTTAGAGACAGGACAACGATTTGATGTCCAACGCCGAGCAGGTAGTCGCCATGCTGATGTTCAACCGTTGACACGCAAGGATACACAAATCATGAAGAACATTTACCAGGGAAAATGGTCGTGGAAGCGAAGAGCCATTCTGGTTGAGGTAGACGGTACTTATTTTGCAGCATCCATGCACGGAATGCCGCATGGCGCTGGTGCGATTAAAGGAAATGAATTCCCGGGGCATTTTTGCATCCACTTTTTCGGCAGCTCCACCCATCGACGTACAGAGCCCGATCCCAGTCACAGCATGATGATTCTCAAGGCCTCCGGAGCACTTGCGACTACAATAAAAGGGGCGTCTCCTGAAGAACTCGTCGGCTATTTCCTCACCGCTCTGCATGAGCATGACACCCATGCGATGCGAATGACAACCGACGGATTCTCACTTCCTGAAGGGCTGACCACGATCGAATCTGTGCGATCGTCAGAAATCGTCATCCCGTCAGACGAACGCGGTCCCTTCCTGATAGAGGTTCCTGTTCGGCTCTCATACATCGCCCGGGAAGGCGGGAATTTTCGACAGACATGGACGTTTCTTTTGCACCGGGAAGTGCCGGGGGAACGTTGGCGAATCATTGCGGTTGAACTAAATCCTTAGCAATGGAAACAAAAATCCCTTTCCAGTCCAATACGTGCTTGTTACACGAAAGGCTCGAAAGGGATTTCTTTTGGTTCACCCGTTTTCATTGGCCACTCCATTGGTATTCGCCATAGGTGGACAATACGCTGTTATACTCTGCCAAATTCCGAATGCGAATCCCACGTTTCAGATTCTCCCATTCCTCTTTTGGCAGACTCGCTTCCATTTTCGCAGTATCGATTCGATAAAACGTTTGCACGACATCTTGCTCAGCAGGCAGACCATGAAAGAGAGTAAGCATGCCGTCCGCAGCTATTCCGATATGTCCATTCTCCTTGCACGCTGGCGCTATATCCTGCTCGCGTTTCATCAAGATCATCTTGACAGGTTCTGCTTGTACAATTTCCCATCCATGATAGTTACCCATAACGTCTGCCAGTTGCTCGGTATGAACAGACACATGTTCTTCCTCTCGCACCCCACACAAATAGTGGCGAGCTAAAACCAGTTCGTACGAATTACCTGCTACTACATCCGCTTTGCCTGTATAGTTTAGGAAACGAGCAAGGCCCGAATCATTTTCGTCCTTTCCTACTAACAGGATACCGACTACAACGCCTGTGGCTAAAGCTGCACCCCATGTCGCATAGACCATCCATGTTTTCTTCTCAGTCACATTGAACCCCTTCTTTATATAGGCTTTTCTTCCTATCATTGCCACAAAGAAAAATGGACATACACGACTAATGGGGGATTGATCTTATATTTTTTTATTTTTGTCAATACAAAAAATTAATATACTATTTCATCTAGCTATCTATCCAGGGTCTGAATCTAATGATAAACTATTTTTGCTTGGCATTATTGTAAACTTATGGAGGTCATTTCAAACATGAAAAAAACGAACAAAAAAATGCTGACTGCTTTTCTCCTCAGCACTTCTTTGGTTGTTGGCGCACTCTCTTTTCCTCTTACTCCTGTAAGCGCGCAAACAGGTTCTGTCCTCAAGCTCCGCCTGTTGGAAACGACAGATATCCACACCAACATCGTTAACTATGACTACTATCAAGACAAAAACACAGACGAGTTTGGCCTAGCAAAAACAGCCACATTGGTCAAAAAAGCAAGAGAAGAAGTGAAAAACAGCATCCTGATCGACAACGGTGACTTGTTGCAAGGAAACCCATTGGGCGACTACGTAGCAAAAATTGACCCGTTGAAAGCTGGAGATACTCACCCTGCTTACAAAGCAATGAACCTGATGGACTATGATGTTGCCAATATCGGTAACCACGAGTTCAACTTTGGTTTGGAGTTCTTGGACACCAGCTTGAAGGGTGCGAAATTCCCTTACATAAACTCCAACGTCTATGTAGACGACAAGGACAAAAACCCGAACAATGATAAAAACATGTACACTCCTTACGAAATTCTGGAGCGTACTTTTAAAGATGAGAACGGCAAAGATGTAAAACTCAAAGTAGGCGTAATCGGTTTTGTTCCGCCACAAATTATGCAATGGGACAAGGCTAACCTGGAAGGAAAAGTAATCGCGAAGGACATCGTGGAAACCGCCAATAAATTCGTTCCTGAAATGAAGAAAAAAGGTGCAGACATCATCATCGCGGTTCCTCACTCCGGAATTGGCCCGATAGAGGGTGGTCCTCAATTGGAGAACGCAAGCTACCAGCTGAGTAAAGTCGATGGTATCGACGCGATCCTGTTCGGACATTCCCACTCCGTATTCCCTGGTCCTGGATTCGATAAAATTCCAGGCGTTGATGCAGAAAAAGGAACGATCAACGGTAAACCAGCCGTTATGCCTGGCTTCTGGGGTAATCACCTCGGCGTGATCGACCTGACGCTGAAACAAGAAAAAGGCAAATGGACAGTGGCTGAGTCCGCTACAAAAGTAGTTCCGATCTATGACAAAGCGAACAAAGCATCCTTGGCTGATGCAGACAAAGCTATCGTAGATGCAGTAAAAGAAGATCACGATAAAACAGTTGAATGGGTTCGTTCTGCTGTAGGGAAAACATCTTCCCCGATCTTCAGCTACTTTGCACTTGTACAAGATGACCCATCTATCCAAATCGTAACCAATGCACAAAAATGGTTCGTAGAGAAAAACGTGAAGGGTACAGAATACGAAGGCATTCCAGTTCTGTCTGCTGGTGCACCATTTAAAGCAGGCGGCCGTAACGGAGTAAGCTACTACTCCAATATCCCAGCTGGTACAATCGCCATCAAAAACGTATCTGACCTGTACATCTACCCGAACACATTGAAAGCAGTTTTAGTCGATGGAGCTACGGTGAAAGAATGGTTGGAACGCTCTGCTGGACAGTTCAACCAAATCGATGCGAAGAAAACCGATGAGCAACCACTCATCAACGAGTCTTTCCCAACGTACAACTTTGATGTAATCGATGGCGTTACTTATCAAATCGATGTTACACAGCCATCCAAATACGCTGTAGATGGAAAAGTAGCAAACAAAGATGCAAACCGCGTGAAAAACCTGTCTTATAACGGCAAACCAGTAAAACCTGAAGACAAATTCATCGTTGTAACCAACAACTACCGTGCAAGCGGCGGCGGTGCGTTCCCAGGTCTGGATGGCAAAAACATCATAATCGATTCTCCAGATGAAAACCGTCAAATCGTAATCGACTACATCCTGAACCAAAAGAATATCGACCCAGCAGCAGACAACAATTGGTCTTTTGCTCCAGTAGATGCGAAGCTGAATGTTACATTCACTTCTTCTCCTGACGCGAAACCATTTGCTGAAAAATTGTCCAATATCAAGTTCATCAACGTATTGGAATCTGGGTTTGCGAAATTCTCTATTGATCTGTCCAAGCCTGCTTCCAAGTAAGCTTGTCACAACACAAACATCCCTCTTTCGAGAGGGATGTTTTGTTTTATCCAACTATCCGACAAAATGGTATTGACCCCACGGAGAGCGCTGGAAAATTCGTTCTCCATCGTTTAAAAAGCGTTGGCGATTCGCCATCAATTTGCCTTCCATTTGGATCAGCTGCATGACGCCCTTCATGTGGTAGCCTGGACGCTGACTATACAAGCCCGTTACCTCCCGCAAGAAATTATCCGGATAGCGAAGCAATTGATGAACAGCCCAAATCTGGGTATCAGATAAATAGTTGACGTTACTATAGGCTTCCATCGCTTCCACAAAGGAATCCATGCGGTACTCTTGCATCAATAGCATCCGCGACATCAATTGCACCAGGTCAACAAGCTGAAGATCATGACCTACTGTGTCAAGGTCAATCAAATAGCAATTGCCTCGCTCCGTAAGCAAAAAGTTATGACTCGCCACGTCTCTATGCGCGAGTGTCCCCTTCTCCATGGCTAAAAACATTTCTGGCGTCAAAGGCAGCTTGTAGGCAGATTGCAGCAGCTCCTTGCCATCTCGAAGAACGTGATCTGCCTGGTGCGAAATGAGTTGCTCCAGTTTTGTCTGGGGTCCTTTTTGTTCAACTGACCACATCAACCGCTCAAAGTATTCCAAGCGGCTCTCCCATTTATCTAAAAGAGCCGGTTTTCCTTCATACGCATACGTATGCGCAATAGGAAAACCTTGAGCTGCAACATGAAAACGCGCTAATGTTTCCGCTGTTTTTTTGACATCGAAAAGAGAAGCGTTATCTGCTTCATGCCCATCAATCATTTTCATGATGGTGTAATAACGATCTTCAAATGTAAAAATTTTGGACCCTTCCTGACTCGCCACATACTGCACGGTATGATGAAAGCCCTTCTCATGCAGTGCATCCGCTAACTCTGTCACCCACACAGCTTTTTCGACCTGCTTATATCCTTTGAGTATCCAGTGGCCCCGGTCTGTTTTTAACAGGTTGACATTTCGCTTCGGCTTCGCCCCGTAAATTTGACAGCGAAAAGCCTTTTCAATGGTGGATAAGATTCCCTTGTTCATCCCATACCCTCTCAGTAAGAAGAGGATTCTTCATGCCCATCTCCCCAGTTCGGCCAAACCCCTTGTTCAGGCATGGAAGCCATACACGGGGAAGGCGGGAACATCATGTTATTGTGAATCCCCTGTGGAGAACGATTGTACTTGCCTTTTCGTCCTCTGTACTCCGGGACTTCAGAAGAACACTCACATGATGATGACTCCACTGGTTCCGGGCACACAGGCTTCTTCGCTCGTGGCCGCTTTAATGGCATGGGCGGAAATGGTGGTGGGCATGGATAAGGAAACGGCATCGGTCTAATCGGTGGTGGGCAAGGCGGAAATGGATTGATTGGTCGAAATTGTTCTGGACTCACAATCGGTCGATTTGGTACAAACGGGCTAAACCACGGTGGGCAAGGCGGAAATGGCGGGAATGGTGGCATGAACGTCGGTGGGAATGGCGGGAATGGACGCACCTGTGGCATTGGCCTGCGCTGTTGCTCTGGACTTACCCTCGTCGATGGCTTTAGCTTCTGTTGCGGGCTCACTTTTGATGGCGGCTTGAGCTGCTGTTGTGGGCTCACCTTTGAAGGTGGCTTGAGCTGCTGTTGTGGGCTCACCTTTGAAGGCGGCTTCTGCGGCCGCAATGGACTCACCCTTGGCGGTGGATAGTTTGGTTGCATCGGTTGCAACGGACTTACCCGTGGCGGTGGATAGTTCGGCTGCATCGGTTGCAACGGACTTACCCGTGGCGGTGGATAGTTCGGCTGCATCGGTTGCAACGGACTTACCCGTGGCGGTGGATAGTTTGGTTGCATCGGTTGCAATGGACTTACCCGCGGCGGTGGATAGTTTGGTTGCATCGGTTGCAATGGACTTACCCGTGGCGGCGGATAATTCGGCTGTGGGCAAGGAGGGCATCCATATGCTGGCGGTCGTGTAGGCTGTAATGGCAAGACCTGAGTCGGTGGTCTATATGGAATGCTGGGCACATTTGGATTCGGCGGAATTGCTGGTGGATAAATATACGGACTCACTCTGGTTGGAGGTGGAGTCGGCATGAGTGGACGTATAGGAACAGGCGGAACCGGAGGCAGCACATTTGGCTTCCCTGAAATGTTCGGTGGTTTATACGGTGTTGGCTTCTCAATCGGTTTTTCGATTGGTTTTTCAATCGGCTTCTCGATTGGTTTTTCGATCGGCTCCGTTGGTTTTGGAATAGGCTGTGTTGGTGGTGGAGGTGGTAATGTTGGTGGTGCCGTTGGCCTGACTACCTCTGGTGAAACAGAAGGGACTGGTGGTCTTGGCATTTCTTTGGGAGGTCTGGGCATCTCCTTGGGTGGCCTCGTAGGAATGGGAGACGGCGGTAGAGTAGGTCTGGTCTCCTCCGTGGACTCAATTTTTTGTACCTCTCCTGATTCTTCCGGCTCAATTGGCCGCCTTTCGATTTGTTGCGGTACCTCCATCTCTTCCTCTTCCGTAATCGGTCTTTCTTTCACATAAGGGGCCGCCTCACTCATTGGATGGGGGGACGTCGTTCTTTGCGGTGGTCGGACAGGAACTTGTTTCGCCGGAATCTTGATTCTCGCTCCAGGATAAATTGTATCGGGAGTTTTTAATTGACTATTAAGGCGTAACAGTTCTTTGTAATCGACGCCATATTTTTTGGCGATCTTCCACATCGTATCGCCTTTTTGGACGATGTGTATTCTCAATGTTTTTCTCCTCCCTTGCACCAAACTCCCTAACATCGTATGCAGTCATGGGCGTTTTGCTCCTTGACGCCACTCCTTTGTTGGAAGGGAGCAGAAAAAGAAAAAACCAATCCCTCTAGGAATTGGTCTGATGCATATAAAATGGATACGTCCCGAGCTGACGAACTTGACAACCAATGGCTTCAATCTCCGCAAACGCTCCTGGCAACAAGACGTCGTCCATCTTCTGTTCAATGTCGATGACAAAATAATAGCTTCCGAGTGCTTTCTTCGTCGGACGTGATTCGATGCGAGACAAGTTGACCTTTCTCCAAGCAAAAGCAGCCAGTACTTGATACAATGCTCCCGGAAAATCTTCTGGCAGCGTGACTAGTATCGTGGTCTTTTCCTTGCGGGAAACCGGTAGATCCAGACTTTCCTGACCGACGAGAACAAAGCGCGTGTAGTTATTCGAATAATCTTGAATTTGTTCACGCGCAAACTCCAATGGATAAATCTCTACATTCAATCGAGTACCAACAGCAGCCCACGGCTCTTCTGGATGCTCACTCACCATTTTTGCAGCCAATGCCGTACTGTTTACCGTTTCGATCGCTGCTTCTGGCAAATTCTCACGCAAAAAGTTATGACTTTGTGCAATCGCTTGAGGATGTGACAGCACTCTCGTAATCGCTGACAATGGCAATGGTTGCTCTCTTTTTGCCACCAACAGGTTTTGCGTAATGGGCAGTGCGAGTTCCGCCAAAATAGGCAAATCTACTTCGTGAATGAGCCAATCCAGTGTAGAATTGACTGTGCCTTCAATGGAGTTTTCCATCGGTACGACACCGTATGCCACTTCCTTTTTGGAAACAGCGTTTAGTACTTCAATAATACTTGGGTACGGAACGAAAGACAGCTTTTGCCCGAGCGACAATATCCGCCCTGCTTCTTCGGTAAACGTTCCACGCGGTCCTAGAAAAGCAAGTTTCTTCTCCATGGCTACTCCTATCCACTATGGTCTATCTCTGATGGATTTCTACCTGTACGCCATTTTCGTCCGGTTGCAAGATCATCACGCGGTACGAGATGTCGTGCCCTTTCATCACTCTGTCCACAAATGCACGCAGCTTCTCTAATTCTTCATCCGAAGAGAAAAAGCAGAGGATCGTAGGTCCAGCGCCGCTTAAAGCAGCTCCCAGTGCTCCGTGTTCAGTCGCTTTGTCCAGGATTTCGTTCAAGCCAGGCACAAGCTTTGCTCGATACGGCTGATGCAACCGATCCGACATTGCCCGTCCCATCAGGTCTAGTCTGCCTTGTGCCAGTGCAGCAACTAGCAAACTACTATGACCCACATTATATACAACATCCTCTCTGCTGTACACCTGTGGCAAGACGTTCCGCGCTTTTTCTGTCGCGAGCATGAATTCTGGGATCACGACGAGTGTTTGCAATCCCGCCGGAGCGGAAAACCGCACATAAGGAATGGGGTCTCCTTGTACTTCAGGCATCGTCGCAACAATGATACCGCCAAACATCGAAGCACCCGCATTATCTGGATGCCCTTCCAGACGCGTTGCCTTTTCAAACAGTTGCTCACGAGTAAATGGTTCGCCAGCGAGATGATTCGCTGCTACGAGTGCACCTACAATCGCAGCAGCACTACTCCCCAAGCCCCTCGTCAGAGGAGCGTCACTGGAAGCACGGATCGAGAGCTCAGGAATGGCGAGACCTGCTTCCTGAAACACTCTTGCCGCAACCTTGTACAGAAGATTGTTTTTGTCCGTCGGTGTTCCTTGTAGCTCCTTGCCCATCATCTCTACTGTCGTACGATCACTGATTTCCATTTCTACGACAGAATACAGTTGGAAAGCCATTCCCAGCGCATCGAATCCCGGTCCCAGATTCGCTGTCGTTGCCGGTATGGTTACTTTTACACGTTGCCCATTCATGATACAAATTCTCTCCCACTTTGACGAACCAGCTCCATAACAGCTTCATGTGTCGCTGGAACAGAGCGTGGCTCTTCCCCTACCAGCTTCAAAGCGATATTTGGATCTTTTAGTCCGTTTCCAGTCAGCACGCATACGATCTGGCTGCCGGGTTGAAGCTTTCCAGCCTTATGCAGCTTGATAATGCCAGCCAGCGACGCTGCCGAAGCAGGCTCACAAAACACACCTTCACTCTTCGCAAGCAAATGATAGGCATGCAAAATTTCTTCGTCCGTTACGCTATCGACGAGACCGCTTGATTTCGAAATAGCATTCAAAGCGCCATCCTTGCTCGCCGGGTTGCCAATGCGAATTGCTGTCGCAATCGTTTCAGGGTTGGCTACTGGTTCGCCATGAACTAACGGAGCTGCTCCCGCTGCCTGGAATCCGTACATCTTAGGCAAGCGACTCGATTTTTTGGCTGCAAAATATTCCTCGAAGCCCTTCCAATATGCTGTAATGTTACCTGCATTGCCAACTGGAATGGCCAAAATGTCAGGTGCGTCCGTCAGCGCATCGCACACTTCAAATGCCGCGGTCTTTTGTCCCTCAATTCGGTAAGGGTTCACGGAATTCACCAGTGTAATTGGCTCTTTCGCCGTGATTTCGCGAACGATATCCAGCGCTTCATCAAAATTACCGTCAATCGCGATGACTTCTGCACCATAGGCGATAGCCTGCGCCAGCTTACCCAGTGCGATATTGCCGTTTGGGATCAGGACGATGCAACGTAATCCTGAGCGTGCCGCATAAGCCGCAGCTGCTGCTGATGTATTCCCCGTCGAAGCGCACATGATCGTGCTGCTTCCCTCTTCTACCGCTTTGGCTACAGCCATGACCATGCCTCTATCTTTGAAAGAGCCGGTCGGATTGAGCCCCTCGTACTTGACGTACAGCTCCACCCCCAATTGTTTGGATAGGTTCGGGGCATGGATCAGGGGCGTGTTTCCTTCATGCAAGCTGACCAGCGGAGTTTTTTCTGTGATCGGGAGAAATTCCCGGTAGCGTGCAAGGATTCCAGACTGTCGATCAGATGCCATTATTTGTCTCCCCCTTCTACACGGTAGCAGCTCTGCACAGTTGATACGATATCCATCTGCTCCATGTAAGCCAGTACCGCATCCATATCACTTTTTGAGGACAGGTGTGTAATCATGATAATCTCCGCTTCACCGTTGTTAAACGGTTGCTGGATGACCTGCTCAAGAGAAATATTTTTGTCTGCCAACAGCTGTGTAATTTGAGCAAGAACACCGCGTTTATCTGCAACGACGATGCGCAGGAAGTATTTCGAGAATTTTTCGCTGTCTTCTTTCAATACTTTTTCTTTGTATGGAGCAACCATTCCGCGTCCATTCACTCCTAGCTTTCTGTTTTTGACGACAGTGACCAGGTCTGACACAACGGCGGTAGCAGTCGGCAATTCACCTGCGCCCGGCCCGTAAAACATGGTCTCCCCTACCGCTTCCCCATGTACGTACACGGCATTAAAGACGCCATTTACGGAAGCGAGTGGATGAGATTTTGGAACCAGAGTCGGCTGCACACTTACCTCAATCGCCTCTTCGTCACGGCGAGCCAGTCCGAGCAGCTTGATTTCATAGCCCAGTTGTTTGCCATAGGCGATATCTTCCTTGCTCACGGAACTGATTCCTTTTACGTCCACATCTTCGAGCTTCATCGGTACACGGAAGCCCAGTGTTGCCAGAATTGCCATTTTGCGGGCGGCATCAAAGCCTTCTACATCGGAGGTAGGGTCCTGCTCCGCATAGCCCAGTGCTTGCGCTTCTTTCAATACCTCGCTATATTCTGCGCCCTCTTGACTCATTTTGGTCATGATGTAATTGGTCGTCCCGTTGACGATCCCCATCATTTTCGCGATACGGTCTGAGGAGAACCCTTCTACTAACGCGCGCAAGATCGGTATGCCACCTGCCACGCTTGCCTCGTAGAAGACGTCACAGCCCTTTTCTTGCGCCTTCTCTAAAATTTCGGCCCCGTGCAACGCCATCAGATCCTTGTTGGCAGTTACTACGTGCTTGCCTCGTTCGAGTGCACCCAAAATGTATTCCTTTGCAGGGTGAATTCCACCAATTACTTCTACGATGACTTCAATTTCCGGATCATCCAAAAGACTAGCAGGGTCAGTGGTCAGCGCACCCACCATGGATGAAATATTCCGAGATTTTTCCGCATCCTGAACAAGAATACGAGAAATCTCAATACTGAGGCCGGTTTGCTTTTGCAAATCCTCTTGATGTGCTTGAATAATGCGTACGACACCAGTCCCGACTGTCCCAAATCCCATTAATCCCAATTTTATGCTCTGCTTCTCCATGTCTCTCCCCTGCCTTTTCTTTGATTGTTTTTTGCTTAGCCTCTACCGACGATCATCGCTTTGCGAACGCCCGGGATCAGCTGCAAGTTATCCAAAAACTCCGTGCTAGATACGCGAAGATTAGCCATATCGACTGACATGGATATGGTAGCAATCCCTTGAAGTGGAATCGTCTGATTGATGGTCAACACGTTTCCACCTTGATCGGCTACATATGTGAGTACTTTGGACAAGTAACCTGACATGTGATCCAAAGAGAACGTAAACGTCATAATTTTTTCGCTCATCATCGCATTGAACGGAAAAACGCCATCTTTGTACTTATAAAAAGCACTGCGGCTCAATCCCACGCGTTCAACCGCTTCATTCACGGTATCCACTTCGCCGGATTCCAGCATCTTCTTGGCTTCAATCGTTTTGGCAATCGATTCTGGCAGGATGTCAGATCGAATCAAGTAGAATTTTTCTTCCTTTTTCATGCGTTGTGTCCTCCTGAGAAAAACAGTTGTTTCTTCATAGAGGACATTATAACGGATAGCATGTAATGTGACAATCCTTATCCGTCACTTTTTTTCATCGGATCATATTTGGTTTACTTTGATTACATGAGGGGGAGCTTCTTCGCGCACAATAATGCGTATCGTATGGAGGAGGTGAAAGGCAAATGGCCGGACGTGGAAAGTCAGATAAATCGGAGCGCCGTAACAATCACCCAGCGGGTAAGCCAAGCAGTCTCGAACAGTTTGGCAATGACATGCGGGGCAAAAAGATGGCACAATCCCCCAACGTGATTGAAGATCCAAGCGGAAACGGATAAACAAGCACAAAAAAACCCGGGACACCATCATCCCGGGTTTTCCTGATTCGATTAGTATGCCAAAGAGGACAGACCGTTGATATGAGTCAAGTAGCGAACGTTACTCGCTTCTTTCATCAAGGTTGCTGGCAGGCCTTTCAGCTTCAGTTGGCTTGCACCAATTGTTCCGATCGCGTCTTTGCGGCCCAGGCTACCCAATGTACCGGAGAATACCGGTTTGAAGGTATCCATTTTGGTGCCGTTGAAGTGCGCGAAGAGATTGTGTCCCACTACTTCGCCCATTTGCCATGCCAGTTGCGCAGTTGGAGGGAATGGACGGCCCTCTGGCCCCATTACGACCGCACTGTCACCTGCGAGGAATACATCAGGGTGAGAAGTGGATTGCAGGAATTCGGTAACAGTTGCACGTCCGCGGTTTACTTCCACGCCGCACTCCGCTACTACGCGATTTCCTTGTACCCCACCTGTCCATACCATTGTTTTGGTTTCAATGGTACCGCCATCTTTCAGGCAAACCGTGGTTTCTTTCATTTCCGTTACAGGTACGCCTGTCAGGAACTGAACGCCGCGTTTTTCCAAGCTCGTTTTCGCACGCTCAACCAGGTCAGGAGCAAAACCAGCCAAAATGGATGGACCTGCTTCTACGCAGTAGATGGATACGTCTGCAAAGTCTACGCCGTGTTTGTGGCACAGATTTGGCAACATATCAGCGAATTCCCCAACCAGCTCGATACCTGTCAGACCGCCACCACCTACTACGAAGGTAGCATCTGCTTTATTTTTGCTCGTCTTGTATTCAATCACGCGCTCTTCGAGGTGTGCACGCAGACGATTTGCTTCTTCTACAGACTTCAGTGTAAAGCTGTACTCTTGCAGACCCGGGATTCCGAAGAATGCGGTTTCACTACCCAGCGCAATTACCAAAGCATCGTATTTGATGGACTCGCCGCTCGCCAATGTTACGCGTTGGGAATCGAGGCCAATATTTTCTACCGAATCTACTACGAGGTTAATCTCTTTGCCACGCAGCAATCTTTCCAGAGGGAGCGCCACGTTTTGTTCAGACAGGTTTCCTACTGCCAAGCGGTGCAGTTCCGTAATGATTTGGTGAGTAGGAAAACGATTTACCACCGTGATCGACGCTTCTTCAGCCGTCATGTATTTACGTGCGGTCAATGCGCTGAGCAAACCGCCATAACCGCCGCCTAGAATCAGAATATGCTTCGCCATGCCCAATCCTCCGTCCTTGTCTTACATTCCATAATAAAAAAACTAGCGTTTTTGTTGTTGACGTTCTGCTGATACTTCCAGGAATGCTTGTGCGAAACGCAATGTTTTTTGTACTTGCGGATCCTTGAGCATTTTGAGAATACCGAACAAACCGATAGTAGACTCTTCTACATGAACACGGTCATTGGCTTCAATGGCTGCTTGCGCAATACCTTTCGCTTTATCAGAGATCGGTTTTACGAACTCTTCCATTCCGCCTTTGATGTCGTCGATCAACACATGATCATTGGCTACTGTTTGTACCAAATCATATGTTTTGGTCAAAAGAGTAGTCAGTTCTGCCAATTTAGGCAGGTTCGCCACCAATACGTTCAGTGACTCTTGAATTTCTGGTTTCATCAACTGATCAAGTACATCTTGTTGTTGCGCTGGTGCCAGAGTTGCAGTGCTTGCTACTTCAGCAGCAGCTTGAGCTTGTTGCGTAGTTGTTTGAGACATAAAAAAAACGTCCTCCTTTGCTTTGGAATAGAGGCCTTTCATTCTCGATGCCTGTTCATACGAGTAACGGCCGCTATTCTCCCTGAAAATCCGGTAAAAAATTGTTTGTAACATTTTTCACAAAGTAAAGCAGACAACGGATTCGAATAATCAAAAGTGAATGATTTCACATGTATTTATTCAGGAAAGCGTACACAACAAATCATGAAGTGAACAGGCTCGATTTAGAACTCTATGTACTCTACTATATACCTTCTTCGCAGGAACATCAAAGGAAAAAAACCGCTTCCTTAGGAAGAAGCGGCAGTTGAGAGCTTTTTATAGTATTCTTTGATGAGTTCATGGTGCTTTTCATTGATATCCGTAAAGATTAATTCAATGATTGATTCCTTGTCTTGGAACGTTTTTTCCACGATTTTCGCCATCATGACGATCTCCTGCGCTTGCTTCGGTATCTTGAAAGACAAGTGGAGAAAATCGCCCTTCGACACATAACCGTCCGTTCCCAAAACAAGACGGGTAGGAGAGAATTTTAGCAACACTGCCTCGCCTTTTTCTTCGATCGGTCTGGCTCCCATCACCTTGTAAGGGACAGAAATACCGAGATCTGGGGAGATGGGATCCTGCTTGCGCTTTTGTGTAATTTCTACCCCTACACTAATCGGAATCATCCCTAAAAGCTTGATCGGCCAAAGCGTTTGCTCCGAAACTACTTCCAAATCAATGGTATTCACTGCCGCATCCGTCTCCCAACGAATGCGTACAGTTGATCCGAGAAGCTCTGCTTTTGTTTCAGGCTTCATCTCGTAGGAAACTACGAGATAACTGCCCTTTGCATGTTCAACCAAAACTTGGACAGGTGTCTTCACCTGCTTGGAGATGATTAGCGGTAGCGACGCACCGCGTTGGAGTCGTTTATCCCCCAAAAATGGGTTCAGTGATGGGATATCAATCATGGTTTTTGTCACTCCACAAAGTCAAACTCTAATTTGCCGATCCGAACGGTATCCCCGTCTTTTGCTCCCAGCTTACGCAGAGCATCATCTACACCCATGCTGCGCATTTGTCTTGCAAAACGCTGGGCTGCATCATAGCTGTTCAGATTGGTCATGCGTACGAGCTTCTCGATCTTTTCACCGCTGACGACGAATACTTCGTTATCACGCGTAATCTCGAATGCCTCTGGTTCTTTTTCTGCTCGGAACACTACGCGCTCTTCCACTTCCGCAACTTCCTCGACAGCAGGCTTGTCCGGAATCGTCGCCAAGGTATCCCCGATCGCATACATCAATTCTTGTACGCCTTGACGGGTTGCAGCAGAAATCTCGTACACCTTCACATCTGGAGCCTTTTCCTTGAAAATACGCAGGTTTTCCTCTGCTTCTGGCAGTTCCATTTTGTTTGCGACTACAATTTGTGGACGATCTTCGAGCTTCAGGTTATACATCGTCAGCTCTCGGTTGATCTGCAAATAATCCTCGTATGGATCGCGTCCATCTACCGCTGCCATGTCAATCACATGGACGATCAAGCGTGTCCGCTCTACGTGACGCAGGAATTGGTGACCAAGACCCACACCTTCATGCGCACCTTCAATCAATCCTGGCAAGTCAGCCATAACGAAGCTCTGCTCGCCCAAGTCCACAACACCCAGATTCGGTGTCAGCGTCGTAAAGTGGTACGCCGCAATTTTTGGCTTCGCCGCTGTCACACTGGACAGCAACGTGGATTTTCCTACACTCGGATAACCAACCAAGCCCACATCTGCAATCAGCTTGAGCTCCATGACAATGTAACGCTCTTGACCTGGCTCTCCGTTCTCCGAGATGTGTGGGGCTGGATTCGAAGAGTTGGCAAAACGAATATTGCCTCGTCCTCCGCGTCCGCCTTTTGCGATCACAGCACGTTGACCCTGCTCCACCAGATCGGCAATCACTTCTTTGGTATCATCATCAATGACAGTTGTTCCCGGTGGAACGCGCACGACCATATCTTCCGCGCCTGCTCCGTGCTGAGATTTGTTGCGGCCATGCTCTCCGCGAGGGGCTTTGAAATGTCGTTGATAGCGAAAATCTACCAGTGTACGCAGACCTTCATCCACGACAAATACGACATCTCCCCCTTGACCGCCATCTCCACCCGCTGGACCACCCAGCGGTACGTACTTCTCCCGGCGAAAGGAGACGGCTCCATTACCACCGTCCCCGCCTTTTACATATACTTTTACCTGATCGACAAACATGGTGTCACCTCTTTCATTCCGCGAATGGAACCACCAAATTCAGGACCCATTCTTCTTCCGTATGTATCCACTCGGTGACCTCCACCGTACTCTGTTCGCTTTTACGTATCAGCTTTTCCAATTCTTCCATTCCGGATGCACGAAGTACACCGGCCAGGTCAAAACGAAAATGAACGCCACGCTCATCCATCTGCAAGCTTACCTGCATGCTGGCTGCTTCGTACCCGCTCTGGTCTACATGATCGTTCACTGTGCATAATATCTCTGACACCAACTGAAACAAGTCTTGCTCGTCCAAAACTACTCGCGTGAGATCCACATGATTGCACACGTCTACTTCTAAAAGCAATTCATTGTTCAGTGCGTTAAATGTCAAGAAGAAGACGGACAACAAGGAGCTATTCAATCGGGCAACCATCGATTCCTGCATCGCCATCTGTGCGATGCGCTTCAAATGGGCCTCTCCTTGTTCAGTACGGTTCAAATGCAAATAGCCGAGCAGAACCTGAACGTGGTTCAACCAGTCATGCCGCTGCCTGTTCAGAACGGTCAGCAGTTGGTCTGTCTGATGCGTAAACAGCCTCCGCTCGTCCCCCATCACATTCACCCAAGTCGATAAGAATATCTTTCCCATCTATTGTACCATAAAAAAGAGCCGGACAAAAAGAAAACCCAGCTATATCGCTGGGTTTTTCTTAACAAATATTTACGCTTCGGAAGCAACTGGCTCGATCACAACTTGTTTGCGATCACGGCCCAGACGCTTGAAACGAACAACACCATCTGCAGTTGCAAACAGAGTGTCGTCTCCGCCTTTCATTACGTTCGCACCTGGGTAAATCTTTGTTCCGCGTTGACGAACGAGAATGTTACCAGCAGTAACGAATTGCCCGTCGCCACGTTTCACGCCCAGACGTTTGGAAATGGAATCGCGACCGTTCTTTGTGGAACCTACCCCTTTTTTCGATGCGAAAAACTGAAGGTCCAAGTTAAACAGCATGTTCATATCAGACACCTCCCTGCCATTTACGATCATTTACTTTTACGTATTTACCGTAATTCGCCTCAACTGACAAAAGAGCAATAACCATGCTCTCTGCCAAAAGCTGTTGTTTCTCGCGTGTAGCCTCATCATCCGAAGAAGACAGACTCCACTTCAAGAACCCACCGCCTTCTTGTGCGACAGCGACATCAGGAGTGATGCCGGTCAAAGGTTGGATGGCGTTTAATATACCAAAGCTGATGCCTGATACAGCAGAACAAACGATGTCTGCCCCATAGGCACCCGCATTGGCATGTCCGGAAATACTAATTTCATGGATACCGTGCTGCGCACGGCTCACGATCACTTCAATCATAACAAGTCACCAATTAAGCGTTGATCTTCTCGATCACAACTTTGGTGAATGGTTGACGGTGACCTTGCTTGCGACGGTAGTTTTTCTTGGCTTTGTATTTGTACACGATAATCTTTGCAGATTTACCGTGTTTTTCTACTTTACCAGTTACCGTTGCACCAGCTACTGTAGGAGCTCCTGCAGTAACTTTGCCGTCTTTGCTTACGAAGAGAACTTTGTCAAAAGTAACAACGTCTCCTTCGTTGCCAGCCAATTTCTCGATGAAGAGAACTGCTCCCTCTTCAACTTTGTATTGCTTTCCACCGGTTTCGATAATTGCGTACACTGTGTGCACCTCCTATACTCAGACTCGCCTTTACAGGTGCGTCGACGAGCGACGGCTTATGTACCTGATTCGTGCGGTTACAGTATGCACGAGGCATATCTGCATGACAACCATTAGGTTATCATAGCTATAATAGCCCAGTCAAGTTATTTCGATTGTAACCGTTCCGCCTCTTCCCGATTTCCGACGTATCCAATGCGAAACTCGTCCGGGTTCATAGAAGGGATAAGCCGCTTATAGACATGTACAGGCCATGCAACTGCTTCTGCTTTTTCCCACTCCTCTATCATGTCCAACAATCTTGGCGGCAGATCCACGAGAACTGCCTCCGCATCTTGGCTCTTTGCCAATGCGGTGACTTCGGCGTACAAGCGCCGGAACAGCTCGTCTACTCGCCAAACTCTCCCTCGGCCCTTGCAAGCCTCACATGGCTCCGTCAGCCGCTCCGTCAGGCTCGCACGCACTCTTTTTCGTGTCATCTCGACTAATCCAAGCGACGTCATCCCGAGAACAGTAGAAGGCACAGGGTCCTTCGTCAGCTCTTGTTTCAAACGCGAGATCACGCGCTCCTTATTGCTCTGCTCTTTCATGTCGATGAAATCAATGATCACAATTCCACCGATATCTCTCAACCGCAGCTGTCGGGCAACTTCAGTTACCGCCTCCAGATTGGTCGCCGTCACTGCCTGCTCCCGCTGTTGCCCTCCCCCACCTGTGAATGAACCGGTATTGACATCGATGACCGTCATCGCTTCAGTCCTGTCGATGACCAAAAACCCTCCACTCTTGAGCGGCACATGTCGATCACGAGCACGAATCAGCTCCGTCTCGACACCCAGGAAATCAAAGAGCGGCTGTTTGCCCTGATACCAGCGAAGCTTCTCTTGTACTTCCGGAGCAAAAGCTGCCAACGCCGCTTTTACCTGCTGATGAGTCGCCGCACCTTCTACCAACACCTCATCCATTCCATTTGCCAAGCCATCTCGGAGCGCCGCCTCGATCAACTCTGCATCCTGAAAAATCCGCCCGCTCGAGCGCAGTCCCTCCGCTGCTCGCAGCATGTCCTGCCAGCGATTACGCAAATAGACCAGTTCGCTAATGAGTGTCTGTTCTTCTGCTTCCGCTGCTTCCGTGCGCAGAATACAGCCTTCTCCTTGCGCTACTGTCGAAGAGATCACCTGATGCAGTCGTTTTCGTTTGGTATCATCAGTTATTTTACGCGAAAGCGATATGCTATCTTCAGTCGGAAGGTATACCAGATAACGCCCCTGCAAGCTGATCCGCATCGTGATTTTTGGCGCCTTCATTTCCATCGCTTCTTTACTCACTTGAACCAATACCTTTTGCCCTACGTGAACACGTTCCGCAATACTTGGTTTCGCTGCTCCACCCGATTCCACACCGACCGTGTCATCTACATACAAATAAGCATTCTGACCTGTACCAATATCAACAAAGGCGGATTGGATACCTGGCTTTACATCCGCGACCCGTCCTTGATAAATGTCACCAACGCCTGCGTGTGCTCCCACATCCTGTGTACGCCATTCCTGCAATTTCCCGTCTTCCATAAATGCGATGTGGATGCTGCCACCTTGTGCACTGATCGCTACTTGCTTCACTGCCTTCACTCCTTATTCCCCGTGCAAACATTGCCCAAAAGAAGGATAACTGGGCTCATAGGAAGTAATCTAACATAGCTGCCAAGTCAAGGTAAAGGAGATAATCCATGATTCATACGGGTGATTTAAAAATAAGAGCCTTATCCCCCAATGATTCTACTCACTTAGTCAAATGGCTTTCTGACGAGCGCGTTTTGGCCTATTATGAAGGTCGTGATCGGCCACATGACGAGAAGCTCGTACAGCAAAGCTTTTTTCCGGAAGAAGACGGTGAAACTCGATGCCTGATCTTGTACGCGGACAAACCGATTGGTTATGCGCAATTTTATCCGCTCGATCCCCCGGAAAAACAACTGAATGGGTATGCAAAAGACGATATCGTTTACGGCATGGACCAGTTCATCGGAGAGCCTGCTTACTGGAATCGCGGTATCGGCACTCAGCTCGTTACAGCCATCCTCCACTATCTCCACACGGAAAAACGAGCACAAAAAGTAGCGATTGACCCGCAAGCCTGGAATGAACGAGCTTTGCGTTGCTACGAAAAATGTGGCTTTCGAAAAGTAAAAGAGCTTCCTCTGCACGAATGGCACGAAGGAAGCATGCGTGATTGCTGGCTGATGGAATGGGTCGCTCCTGCTGACTAAGGACTAAAAGCTATAGGAGCTTGCCCACTGCGGCGTCGTGCTTTTGCTCAAACAGAAGGGCATGCAATAGCTGTTCTTCTGCCAAAAGACCCGCCCCTTGCACGTAGAAAAGATGGGAGCATCCCCGCCGCAGCTTGTGTGAGACAGCCAGTACCGTCTCCTCAGGATGCACGCGTATCGCTTGAACGGCAGCTTCCTCTTGCTGCCGGTCGTATTTTTCCACAAGAAAACGAAAAAATTGATAAGGAAATCGCATAAATGCCTGAATGTTCAACGTCAATAAATAAATCCCGATCACTGCTAAGTTGTACTTCAACTCCAAGCTGGACATCCCCACCATGATGCCCGCAAACAGCGTACTCCCCGTCATTGATATCATCGTCGCCTGCCTATACGACATAAACCAGCATAGAACAGCCAACAAGATTCTCCCGCCATCCAACGGCCAGATTGGCAACAAGTTAAACAGCGCAATCGTCAAATTACTAACCAAGAAAAAGCGGGCCCACTCTTCCGTCCATATCCCCATAAACCAAAATAAGTACGAAGCAGCCATCATCACCATATTCAAGAAGGGCCCAGCAAGTGCCACGACAATCTCATCCATAGGGTCCGTGGCGTACGAGTCTTCCATCGTCGCTACTCCACCAAAAGGCAGAAGCTGTACTTCCTTTACGGTCCATCCGAGCTCACGCGCCATCGCTACATGCCCCAATTCATGGATCAGCACGATGACAAACAAGGTAATGACCTCCAAAAAATGGCCTGTCACCACGGACAAGCCAATCACCGCCCAAAATAGCAGGTGAATGCGAAACCTAATGTCAAGCCAGCCTCCCCTATTCAAACGGTATCACTTCCAGGGGATTGACAAATTGCTCATTCACTTTCGCTCCTAGATACAGATGACGGGATGTCTGGTCCATTACTCGTGCGGTTCCAATGACTTGACCAGGTGTAAGGACCTCGTCCTTCGTCACCCCTATGCTATCGAGATTTCCCAACCATATTTCCCGTCCTTGGGTCAGACGAACAATCACTGTCGTCCCATAATCAGGCTTTTCACCGACAAACGCGACCCAGCCAGCTTCTCCGATTGTGATTTGATCGTTCATTCCCGTATGCAGGATCACATTTGCACTCTCTGGATCATAGGATTTTACGACTTTCCAGCTACTGGGGAGCTTCCACACAGCATTTGTGTCCTTTGTTGTGCTCGTGGCTGGCACGGCAGGGGGATTGGTAGGTATCGATGGAAGCATCGTTGGAATCGGACCAAATCTCGCTTCATACCAGTCCGCTACTCCTGAAAAATTAAAGTCCCGTGTCATGACTTCCCTCGCTGAGCTTTTCCAAGAGGCAGGGATCAGCGTAGTTTGAAACAAAACATAAGCAGTACCAATCAATAAGACAGATGCTAAAATTTGCACGCCCCACTTTTCATGGGACGGTGGCTGGTCCATGATATCATTCTCGCGCGGCGAGTAACTGAATGGGTTTGGCGTTTCTTCGATGGGATCTTTCCAATCATCGACGTAGGGAGTATAGCTGTCTCGTGACTGTGTTCGGATTCTTTCCAAACGCTCCCTCCGTCTTTCTTTTACACGATCTACTCTTTCAAACATGTCCATCCCTCCGCAGGCCAAGCCTTTAGTATCATCCTATGACTTGTCTACCTGCTTTATGACGACCTGGCCCTCTCCAACGCCCCAGCTTATCGGTTGAAAACACGCAAAAAAGACAGTCTCCCCATTGAGAGACTGCCTTTGAATCTGTCAATTTTACAGTTTAGTTACGCTAGCAGCTTGTGGTCCACGGCTACCTTGAACGATTTCGAACTCAACCTTTTGACCTTCGTCAAGAGATTTGAAACCTTCTGACTGGATTGCGCTGTAGTGTACGAATACGTCGTCGCCACCCTCAACTTGGATGAAGCCGTATCCTTTTTCTGCGTTAAACCATTTTACGATACCTTGTTGCATGAAACAAAACCTCCCTGAACATTACGCCCCACGAGGCGAAAGAGTGTAGCGTTAACCTCTTTTTTACAGATAAGCCTTTTGCGTCAAGGAAAAAAAGTCATACGAATTGCGATTGACAATTGGTGACGTCACTCACAATACGTACGACTCCATACCAATCAATCAAACACTATAACTTGTAAAAATGGTTAACTTAGGATGATTTTAGCATAAGTATTTGCATTTGTCACGCATTTCATGAGTGCTCAAAAAGTCTTCTATTCAGCACCGAGAAAGTGGCGAGAACCTGAAGACTTTTGAACAAACTCCTTTAATCAAAACGCAACTTATCCTTACGCATCCCAATATTGAGAACCACACCGATGATCAGGAAGTTGGTTACGAGTGAGCTCCCTCCGTAGCTAATAAATGGGAGCGGAATACCCGTAATCGGCATCAATTGAATCGTCATCCCGATGTTCTCGAAGATCTGGAAGGTAAGCATCCCTACGACACCCGCGACAACGTAAGAGCCGAACGGATCTTTTGCCTCCATCGCGATGCGGATCATTCGGTAAATCAAGACGAAAAACAGAATCATCAGCAAGCCCGCTCCGACAAAGCCCAGCTTCTCTGCAATGACGGTAAAGATAAAATCACTTTCTCCTACCGGCACCCATCCAAAGCTCGCTTGCGTCGGCGTATCAATCCCTTTTCCGAACAATTGCCCTGAACCGATGGCAATCAATGCTTGCTTAAGCTGGAACCCTCGTCCCATTGGTTCAAGATCCGGGTTCATCCAAAAGACGATCCGATCCCATTGATACGGCTTGATAATCTTGAAAAAGATATCCTGCTTGTATTGATACAACAGCGTCATGGCGGCAAAAAAACTGCCAGCCAGCCCGCCCACATACAATACATGTTTCATCCGTATACCACCAACGATGAGCATAGTGGCAAGCATACCCGTATAAACCATGGCCGTACCCAAATCGGGCTGAATCAAAATTAAAAGCAATGGTACACCTACCAGAGCCATTACCGGAATCAGCTTATAAAAATAGTAAAACCGATCCGGATCCGTTGCCCTCTTGGACAAGAAGCGGGCCACCGTTATGATCGTGAACAGCTTCATCGGTTCAGAAGGCTGAAACAAAACAGGACCAAGGTCATACCAGCTCGTCGTATTGTTAATGGGCTTCGTTTGAAATACCCCGATCAAAAGAATCAGACCGAGTGCATATAAGACATAAGCCATGTTGTGGAATAGACGATAGTCAAATAGCAATGTCACACCTAGTACAATAAATCCGATGACATACCAAAGGACCTGCTGATGCGCCTTATCTACACCTGCCGCAGAACCGGAAATCCCCAAATAGCTGAAGACACCCAGCCCTGCCAAAATCAAAATGATGGTCCAGTCAATTGTTTTTAAATGACGTTTTTCCAGGTCCATCCGTTTCCTCCTAGAAAACGTGACTCCCCTCTATAAAAGAAGGGAGCCAAGTATTACCTATTTTAATCCAAAGAATTTACGCATTTTGTGGAACACGCCCGCTTTTTCTTCCAATGGTTGTAATGGAACAGCTTCACCCAAAAGGCGACGAGCAACATTCCGATACGCGATGGAAGCACGCGATTCGTGATTCATTACAGCCGGCTCACCTTGGTTCGCGGATTTAATGATATGATCATCATCCGGCACTACACCAATTAAGTCAATGGCTAACAAATCCAAAATGTCTTCTACATCCAGCATGTCGCCATTTTTCACCATATGGGAGCGAACGCGATTAATAACCAGCTTCGGCATTCCGATTTTTTCTCGCTCTAATAGGCCAATAATCCTATCAGCATCACGCACAGCGGCTTTTTCAGGTGTAGTCACGACGATTGCTTGATCAGCCCCTGCCACTGCATTGCGGAAGCCTTGCTCAATACCCGCAGGGCAATCGATGATGACATAATCATATTCCCGCTTCAACTGCGTAATGATTTCCTCCATCTGCTCAGGAGTTACTGCTGATTTGTCCTTGGTCTGAGCAGCCGGGAGTAATGCCAGATTGTCAAACCGCTTGTCTTTGATCAGAGCTTGCGGCAGTCGGCATGCGCCTTCTGCAACATCTACCAGATCATAAATAATTCGGTTCTCAAGTCCCATGACTACATCCAGATTGCGCAGGCCAATATCGGTATCTACCATGCAAACTTTTTGTCCCAACAATGCGAGCGCCGTTCCCAAATTGGCGGAAGTGGTCGTCTTACCCACGCCGCCTTTACCGGAAGTTACGACAATTCCAATCCCCACGTCCGTTCCTCCTCTTCCCCTCAACCCTCACGCTTTTTCTCACCCAAATCAGGGCGGATTCGCGACAAGTAGTTCATTTTCGCTACCAGCATGATCTCATTTTCCAGATAGGCAAATTCTGTGCCTCCGGAATTATTCGTCCATTCCTCACCCGGTTTGCTGATCACATCTGCAATCCGCAACTGGGTAGGACTCATGACTGCAGCCGCAATAATTACCTGTGAGTCACCGGAAATACCTGCGTGCGCGTACCCTCTGAGATGACCCAGCACGTAGATGCTTCCTGTACTGCGAACCGTCCCCCCGGGATTGACATCTCCCAATAAGAGCAAATCACCGTCAAACTCCAGTACTTGCCCAGAGCGTACCGTATTTACCTGTATGGAAAAATGGGTTTTCAGGCGTTCAGCCATAGCTTCTTCCCGCGTGATCAAATCAGATTCGATTGTATGGATCACCAGGTTGCCCTTCGTTCGAATAATTTGAGTCAACTGCTCTTGTTGCTCGGGTGAGCAGTATCGTTTCCCCAATTTTATAGATACCCGAATGAGTGGCCCCGACAAAATCTGTTGGTGGCTATGCTCTATTTTTTCACGCATATCGGCCAGCAGTTCGTCGAAGGAACAGGTATCATCCATAAAGAAGACGAGCCCCTCTTTAGTCCCTTTGATCGTGACCTTGCTTTTCACAGTCGTCACCGGTTTCACCTCGACCGATACCATTCGCCATGCAGAAAGATTTTTCCTGCTCTGTATGAAAAAATTGCCGAATCGGGTCAGATGGTGGCAGTTTGCAAGGGCTTGACTCCATTATTCTCTTGGGCTTGATTGCCCTGGACAACCATTGCGGTTACTTCGCGGACGGTGGATTTGGCTTCGGAACCCCACCAGTAAGGACACCAGGATTCAGTTCATTGTAGGCTTCGAGCAATCGACGCGAGATCGGACCAGTCGCATCAGAACTGGATGTACCGTCTCTCAAACTGTTCGGCGCAATAACGACGAAGACCAGTTGGGGATTTTCATAAGGCGCAAAGCCGACAACCAGTGCATTTTCCGCTGGCTGCGACGTTTGTGCCGTACCAGACTTGGCTGCCACTGTGAAAGGTAACCCATTGAAACGTTGAACGGTACCACCTGGCTGAGTAACCATCCGCATCCCTTCTCTTACCACCTGGATATACTTCGGATCGATATCAACCCGGTTGAGCACTTGTGGTTCAATAACTGAGAGCGTTTGTCCTGGTTTCTTCGGGTCGGTAGTTCCTTTACGAATTTCTTTTACAAGATGTGGGCGTACCCGATATCCTCCATTCGCAATGGTCGATACGTATTGCCCCAGCTGCATCGGCGTGAACAGATCGTATTGACCAATCATCACGTCCGCCAAGTTTCCGTAGTAAAGGTTCTGGTTTTCCCAACCGGTATGTTCATTCGGTAGATCCACACCTGTTTTCACACCAAGACCAAACTGGGCATTGTAGTAATCATAGACAGAGAACTGCTTCTCCCAGCCATCTTTCCCTTTTCTTGCTAAGCGAATCGCCATTTCGTACATATACGTATTGTTCGACACCTGCAAGGCACGACGAGCGTTAACAGGGCCATGACCACTTGCCTTCCAGTTGCGTTTATACGTGTTACCGACTTTCAAGCCGCCTCGGTCATAGATGACTTCGTTCGGTGTAGTCAGCCCCTCCTGAAGCGCAATCATGACAGACAGTGGCTTGTAGGTAGAAGCAGGTGGATACGGCGTATAAATGAATCGGTTTGATTCATTCGGTAAAATAAGCGAGGCGTAATTCTCGTTGAATTTCTTACGGTCGTAATACAGATTCAAATCGTAATCTGGATAACTCGCCATCGCCAATATTTCTCCCGTATTTGGATTCATCACCAATACGTGCGCGTCTTTAAATTCTTTTGGCGTAGAAGGGCGCTTCTTGAATGCTTCAACCTCTTCTTTCAAGATGGCCTCTACCTTACTTTGATAACGCCAGTCCATAGCCAAAACGAGATCGTTTCCTGGCTCGGGGGCTTGACGCATCTGCTTCTCTACCGTCTCTGAATTTTTGTTCACGTGTACTTCCATAATCCCGTTTTTGCCGCGCAAATAACGTTCATAGGAGCTCTCCAGACCGGTAACACCGACACGGTCGATAGCGTTGTAGCCTTGTGCCTGATATTCTTTCAAGCTCTCAGGACGAATGGCATTGATGTACCCGAGAAAGTGAGTACCAAATGCCGAACCATCCGGATCTTCGAAAATTTGGCGAACAGGCTCCAGCTCCACACTTATTCCCGGCAGTTCGGTACGTCGTTCCTCGATTTGGAACATTTCCTGCTCCGTGATGTTGACCTTGACACGTCTCGGAATGTAGCTAGCCATCTGCGGTGAACGCATCTCCTGCAACAAAGAGAGCTTGTGCCATTGAAATTGGCGTTGCTGCTCTGTCAACGGCAGTTTGATATCCATGTCGAACAGCGAGGCATAGCGCAGCAAATCCATGTCGGACTTTTCTGCTAAGCCGTCAGGGGTTGGCAAAACTCCGATCTGATCCTTCACTTTTTTGGCGAGGTCATTGCGATCTTCCTTGTCCAATTTGAGAGTGAGGGTCATATTGGCGTTTATCGCCATTTTTAACAGCTCGAAGTCCGTAGTGTTCGCTTCCGTAATAGCGGGTGTAGCCGGTTTGGCAGCATTCAGTTTCTTAATAAGGTCTGCTCGATCCTTGTCATCAAAAGGAGAACGAACGCGCATCCCGAGATACACCGCAGTTTTTACCAGCTCAAAGTCCGACATCTGATCGACGGTCTCTACTTTCGGAACGGCTTTTAACTTCGCCGAAACCTTTGCCTTGAGATCGTTTGTTTCTTGCGCATTGAAAGCAACAGGCAAAGTTGATCTCAGTTCAATCGTCTTCTTTAACAGTTCCTTATCCGTACCAATTTTGCCGCCATCGGGAATGAGGATTTTTGCCAGACGATCCGCGACTTTCTCTTCATCAATGTCCTGCCCTTGTTCTTCAACGTATTGAACGGTATACACTGGCTTATTCGAAACGAGTACTTCGCCATTTTTATCCAAGATACGGCCTCGAGGAGCAGAAATCGGCAGTTCACGAATACTAAACTTTTCCAATTCATGCTTGTACTGTTCGCCTTCCACCAACTGCACAAAGGCTAGCCGTAAAATAATGGCAGCGAAGAACAAAAATACAATCACAAACAATATATTGAGCCGAATAGGTATGTCTGATTTCGGTTCTTTGACTTCTTCCACGAACTCTCCTCTCCTTTGCCCTTACTGCATGTGCATTTCCTTTTTCGCCAGAATCTTGTTGCATACATTCTTGATCGGAAAGTATACCAGTAAGCCAAAAGCGAGATTAAACAGCACACTAGGCAAAATTTGATGTGTCAAAATCCATTGAACATCGAAGGGGGCAGCGGAAAACAAGCGGAACAAGGAATACAAAAGCCACTCATGTCCGAACAAAATCAGGAAGCTGGTAATGAAAACCATCCCGAATCCTCTCTGGAACAAAAGAACGATCATCCCTGCAAAGTAGCTGGCCACCATCATGGACATGGTATAGATTCCAATTAGTTGCCCAAACAAGACATCTTGTAAAAATCCGAAGGCGATCCCGTAATACAATCCCTCGCGCCTGCCGAGATACATCGAAATAAAGATACAGCAGACAAGCGCAAACCGGGGGACTATCATCCAAGACAGACCCCCAGTACCAGGTGAAAATACTTGCATCACAGTTCCTTCCAGTACAAACATGACCACGACGCCCAGCGTCAATAAAAATCGCGCCATTACTGACCACCCCCGCTAGCAGGTGGAGCCGGAGGCACAGTTGTCTGCGTTTGTGTCTGGCCGGCTGGCTGTTGCGGGATCAATTCGCCATTGGGAGCGATTGTAAAATCTCGTTCCACAACCATGACTTCATTCAATTGTGAAAAATCAGCGCTTGGCTGGATGTAGGCGGTTTGAGTCAAGCCGTAATCATCTGGCTCTACGCGAACAATATAGCCGATCGGCAAATTAGGAGGTACGACGCCTCCCAAACCTGACGAAATAACTTGCTGATCTTTTTTAATGGCCTGTCCCCAAGGGATTTTACGCATGACGAGTAATCTCTTTTGCGGATCGTATTCCTCGATGACACCACTAATCTGACGGTATACTGGCTTGCCTCCGACCAGTTCCTGCGTCAAAATCCCCGCAGAAATATGGTCCCGCCGTTCATAGCTCGTCAACAATTCAACTGTAGATGAAAAGTTAGCAACACTCTGTACGCGCCCAATCATTCCTTTGGCAGTGATGACCGCCATATCCTTTTTGATGCCACTTTTCAAACCTTGGTCGATGGTAACAACGTTGTTCCAGGTATCAGGGTTTCTTGCTACGACTTCTGCAAAATGAAGCCTGTAAGATTTGAGTGAATCTTTTGCCCCCACCATTTCTCGAAGGCGCTCATTATCTGCCTTGAGTGTGTGCAATTCGGCACTTAGACGGGCATATTGATCCAAACTAGCCTTGAGTGCCTTGTTTTCTTCATATACGCCGTAGGCGTCTTCAATTTCCTGAAAAAAGCCAGAAACAGCCTGGGCAGGGCGATAGAAAAAGCCCTGCACCACGCTGAAGGTATCTTTGAAGAACATTTCTGGCCAGGTCAGGCTAACCCGTTCACGAGAAGTGAAGCCCACGACGGAGATAAGCAGGACCAAGCCTACAAGTACAATGATAAGCCGCTTATTCCCGAAAAACGACATGCCCTACCCTCCGTTTATTTACCCCGTTTTAGTCGGGAAGAGGTGATGCCTTGCTTGGATTTGAACAGGTGAATGTTCTCCAATGCACGACCTGTTCCAATCGCTACGCAATCCAGTGCGTTTTCTGCGACATGCACGGGCATACCCGTTTCCTTACTTAACAGGCGATCCATGTTACGCAAGAGCGCACCGCCGCCTGTGAGTACAATTCCACGATCCATGATGTCCGCCGCAAGCTCAGGCGGGCTTTTTTCGAGTGTTACCTTAACCGATTCCACTATAGCAGAAATGGTTTCCGCCAATGCTTCGGCAATCTCTGTGCTGCTTACCGAGAGCGTTTTTGGCAATCCGGTTACAAGGTCACGACCGCGAATGTCAACGTTTTCGACCTCATCAGGAGCAATCGCAGAGCCGATCTCCAGCTTCAATGTTTCTGCTGTCCGTTCCCCGATCATCAAGTTGTAACGGCGCTTGATGTACTGAATAATCGCCTCGTCCATCTCATCCCCGGCCACACGAATGGAGCGGGATGTAACAATCCCCCCGAGAGAAATGATAGCGACTTCTGTCGTACCACCACCAATATCTACGACCATACTTCCAGTCGGTTCCCACACTGGCAGGTCTGCACCGATCGCTGCTGCAAACGGCTCCTCAATCGTATAGGCTTCCTTCGCCCCAGCCTGCTTTGTAGCGTCTTCGACTGCACGCTTTTCCACCGCAGTAATTCCCGAAGGTACACAGACCATTACGTTTGGACGACGCGTAAACAGCCCTTGATTTTTTTGAGCTTGATTGATGAAATAGCGCATCATTGTCGCAGTTGTATCAAAGTCAGCGATAACCCCGTCTTTCATAGGGCGAACCGCTACGATATTACCCGGCGTACGACCGATCATACTTTTCGCAGCATTCCCTACTGCTTCAATGGAATTGTTATTAGTACGAATCGCTACAACAGAAGGTTCACGCACCACAATTCCTTTACCCTTCACAAAAACAAGTGTATTGGCAGTGCCGAGGTCAATCCCCAAGTCACGTGTAAATCCACCAAACATAAAAAAACTCCTTCCAAATATTTATCCAAATGACAAGCATAAGAGAACCTCTATCGAGGCCTCTCCAAGATAGAGCGACCGCGTTTTTGTGGAAGGTTTCATGCGCACAAGAATTCCTAAACGTATCGATGATAAATCTTGCACGTAAAAACATGTTACAAGTACCCTTGCTCTTTGAGACTAACGTACTTGCCTTCCCCGATAATAACATGATCCAACAATGAAATCCCCACCAGTTCACCAGCGTCACGCAATGTATGCGTAATCGCGATGTCTTCCCTGCTAGGTGTCGGATCACCGCTCGGATGGTTATGTAGGCATATCACCGATGCGCTGCTACGACGGATCGCTTCTTTAAAGACTTCTCTCGGGTGTACGATGGAAGCGTCCAGACTGCCTACAAAAATCGTCTGCTTGCCAATCACATGGTTCTTGGTATTCAGAAAGAGACAGACAAAATGTTCCTGTGTCAAATGAGCAAGCTCTGGCGACATCAAATCAGCTACGTCCCGTGGTAAACGGATAGAAGCCCTATACTCTCGAGGCACTCCCATCAATCTACGCCCAAGCTCAAACGCAGCATGTAATTCAATCGCTTTGACTGGACCAATTCCTTTTAGCTCTGTTAACTCAGCATGAGAGGCTTGGGCTAAACCACGCAGGTCTCCAAACCTGGCTAACAAGCGCTGAGCCAGCTGATGAGCCGTCTCTTGTTCCCTGCCTGTCCGCAGTAAAATGGCAAGAAGTTCAGTATCAGACAGATGGACCGCTCCTTCGCGAAGCAGTCGTTCACGTGGACGGTCATAGTAAGGGACGTTTTTCAACAGCATTTTGTTACAGGTATTTGTTGCCATTTTATATCCGCCTCCAGCCATATTCACATTATCGAAAACGGCTGACATGGAGAGGTTCATGAGGCTTATGGCCGTCGCCGCTTGCTTCAAGCATGACAACTTTACAATATCGGCATCCCAAAACGTGTCAAAAGAGTAGACGTCAGGCCTAACGGAAGACCTACAACAGTGAAATAGTCTCCGGTTATTCCTTCCACGAGCGTGGCTCCAATACCCTGAATGGCGTATGAGCCCGCTTTATCCATCGGCTCACCTGTCGCAATGTACGACTTGATTTCTTGCTCTGTTAAAGCTCGAATTCTTACGTGTGTTAGACTATGTGAGACTTCCGCACGGCCCGTCTCCACATCTATCAAGGCGACTCCACTATAAACGGTGTGCTCTTGCCCCTGAAGCATGGACAACATACGAAATGCGTCCATTTCATCAACAGGCTTGCCCAGAATTTGGCCATCAAGAACGACTACCGTATCAGATCCTAAAACGACGCCTTCCGTCAAGCGAGAAGCCACTTCCTTGGCCTTGCGCAAAGACAATTCTTCTACTACTTCGCTCGCAGATAAATGCTCTGCTGTCGTCTCATCTACATCACTGGTGATGACGGTAAATGATAAGCCTAAAGTTTGCAGAAGCTCCCTTCGACGCGGCGAAGATGAAGCCAGAATGAGAGGAACATTTTTTTTCGTCATTTTTCAACCTACTTTATTCGTCGATGTATCCAAAATGCGAGGGCTAAGCCTCCGATACTGGCTAGATTTAGTTTTACCTGAAAGTTCAGTTCGTACTTCAAAATTTCTAAATCTGCCGCAGGTGACCAAGTAATCTCTTTGCTCTTGGTCAAAAAAGGTAGCCAGGGACTTAAAATCTCCCCGATAATGCTGCCAAACAAAAGTCCACTCACCAACAGAAACACGAGAGTAAGCGTTTCTTTCCCCATTTTCCCAACTCCCTTTTTATAAGGGATTCTCTTTTTGCCAAACATAAGTTTAGCAAATGGGGAGAAGCGAAACAATCCCTGATTGCTCTTGGTAGTTACTGTATAGAAAGAAAAGGCCTCCTGCAAGAAAACCTTGCGGAAGACCATATAAACATGCATTTATATGGAGGAACGCGCATTTTGAATCCAGCTCGCGTAGCTCTCGAAAAAGGCAAGGACACCCGCCTGTACTTGCCACGCATAGGATTCGGCGCTCTCCACCTTTTTGCCAGCGCTTGCTTCTGCCATTTTGTCTCTGGCTGCAAGCGCTTGATTTACCCCATTTACCATCCCATCTAGCAATGGCTTCCAGGCTTCTTTGGCTTCCATTTTCCGGCTTTCCTCCAGAAATTGGCGGTGAATTTCTTTTAATTCTGCTGTTTCTTTTGCCGTTGGCGATAGTTGGCCTGTCGTAATAATCAGCCCAGATTGTGCTGAAAGTTTTTGGACGAGTTTGACTCCATGGGTGAAAAAGGCATTCACGTTAGGGTCACCGGATGCGTTAGCGGCTTTTCCGACAGGGACAGTCCCTTCAAAAGCGGGAAAGGAAAATTCTTTGACGTATATATCCATCCCTTTGTTTTTCAAGCTGGTGGCAAAGCCTAGCACAGCATCCCTTGTGGGTGCCGCGGCTGCGAACATGTACTGCTTGCTTGCGTCCTTATAAAGCAAATGAGGAATCCCCGCTTTCTCCAGTGGTTCTACAGCTGTTTGCGGCGATGCATCCGGCTGGAATACTCCTGCCTGTGCAACGTACATGTTTACGGCTGGCAGTTGTAGAGCTATCGCTTTTTGACCCACTGCGTTACCATTCGTCGGCGTCTCTTGCGTTGGCTGGCTTTCATTAGGCAAAACAGGACCTTCCACGCCATTTTTCCCAGCCGTTTGTTCAGTTCCTGCACCTGGCGCGGTAAGTGTCTGGACCGTATCACTCAGAACATTGCCGTACGACTCGGAAAATTCTTTTTGGGAAAAGACCGTCAAAACAAGAAATCCGAACAAGAGTCCAATTGCTATAGCCCCACCAGTTGTTAAAGTCGTACGCCAAAAGGGCCCCTTTGGCCATAACGCTGCGAGCCGACTCCCCGCACTACTCCTGTACGCCTTCTCTTCGGTATCGTCGAAGGAATAATCGGATTCATAGGTATCGTTTGGCTCCTGATCGAAATCAATGTTCGGCTTCGTTTCTTTCGCGGCAGCTCCACGCAGTTGCATCATGCGTTCCCATGCTTCGTTACCCTTCTCTTTAAACGGGTCAGTAAACGGCAAGGGAGGCGCTTGAATACGAACTCGAGGCGTGTCATCCTTTGGGGTGCGCTTTCTACTTGCTTCCTTTGGGATATCGTCCCGCTTTTCATCCCAGAACCTTCCATTCATTTTAACCGTCACACGATTTTTATTTTGTCCGCTCATACGCTTGCCCTCCTAGTCACAGGCTCTTTGTACTAGCATACGTTTTACTCGGACGGGTTATGACTTCTATCTAGTGATTCTATTAAATTTGTTTCTACTACTTATTCCACATGCAATATCAGTAGGTTTCGTTCATATACAAAACGACTGCTATGCCAATCGTCACAAAAGGCGCAAACGGTACTTCGCATTTTATACTCACTTTTCGTATCAGTAACAAGATGAGAGAGACCAGCAAGGCTGCCATACTCGCAATTGTCAAAACAACTACGAAATCGCGGACCCCAAGTCCATAGCAGACAAGAGCGAACAGCTTCACATCCCCCATCCCAAGCGTAAGCGGCCTGTGCCAGCTGATCCACCCAAAAACCAGTAAACTAAGAATCGCAAAGAGTCCCGCCATCAGCCATTCCATCGGCGAAGAGAGAACATACTCCATAAAAGAAATCAGTACAAACCCTGCACCTAATGCAAGATTAGGTATTCGTCTATGACGAAAATCTACCCACGAGAGGTAAAGGCAGAGCCCGAATAATATCACTGCGTTTGCCATTCTTCTTCCCCCAGTCGAAAACTGTTCTTAAGAATACCTTTCATTCCTGGGATAAAAAAACTGCCCAGAATGTCCTGGACAGCCTCTCGATTAATGAACTTGTTTTACGGATTCCAAGTGAACAAAAGGCCAGCGTGGACGAGACCACCGCCAAACCCATACAACAGAATCGTATCCCCTGCCTTTACTCTGCCTTCCTTGATCCCCAAGGCGAGCGACAATGGAATGGTAGCTGCTGATGTGTTGCCGTAGTGTGTCAGACTGTATAATGTCTTTTCGAGAGGGAACTGGCTCTTCTCGCAAATGGATTCGATCATACGCAAATTGGCACTGTGCGGGATGAACCAGTCGACATCTTCGAGCGTTTTGCCTGCCCGGCTCACAACCTCCTGCATCCCTTTTGGAACAGTTGTTACTGCCCACTTGTACACTTCTCTCCCGTTTTGGACCATGCATCCATTCCCGCTCAATTCTCGTCCGTCCATATGCGCTGACAAGCCTGATCGGTACACATGAATCCCGCCGTCCCCCTTTGAGCCTAAATAGGCGGACAAAAAACCAGGAGCTGTAGAGTCTTGTTCAACCAACACTGCACCCGCTCCGTCCCCGAACAGGATGCACGTCGTACGATCTGTATAGTCGGTTACTTTTGTTAACGTTTCTGCGCCTACCACCAACACTTTGCGATGCAAGCCAGAGCTGATGAGCGCATTTGCCGTATGGAGCGCATACGTAAATCCTGCACAGGTAGCGGAGAGGTCCATGGCTCCCGCCTGCTCGACTTGAAAATGCGCTTGGATTTGACTCGCGACGCTTGGAAATGGATAGTCTGGCGTACTGGTTGCGACCAAAATCATATCGACATCGCGGACATCCTTCCCATAATTTGCAATCATATCGTGGATTGCAGCGATGGCCAGATCACTGGTAAATTCATCTTCCCTTGCCATACGGCGCTCGTGAATACCTGTTCGTTGTAAAATCCACTCATTCGATGTATCCACTAGCTTTTCCATATCTGTATTGGTAAGAACGCGACTCGGCACATACGTACCGATGGCGGTAATTCGCGACTTGAAGGGGCTTGTATTTGTCATCATCCGATCATCACCTTTCGTTTTTATGATCTGATTATAACACTTGATGTTAGTATCTGGTACTAATATTTAAAAATAAAAGTCTATGTTGAGTCGTCATAGTGGAGGAGAAGAAAAAGCACAGGTCTCTTCGACTCTGACACGCCAGCAAAGGGGATTCACTGGACGTCTCCACTTAAAAAAGGGGACCGTCGAGCCAAAGCCACCCTACGGGCGGAAGTTTCTCAAGGAAGAAGTGTTCGACAAGCGTGGTCTCCTTTTTTAAGTTCCGACTGGGTAGGCATTGTCAAGGTCTACGAGCCCTGTGCTTTTTCTTCTCGCCAGCTTTGTTGGTTTATCGATACCTTACAAAACTTAGGTAGATTATTCTTTGCAGTATTACGCTAAAACTATCCGATCGTAAATAAAAAGACTTGAAACCCGTAGGTTCCAAGTCTTCATACGTCTCTATTCGTTACTTCTCTAGCTTTTCAGCCAGCCAGTAAGCGGATTTCCAAATGTCTCCTGCACCCATTGTCAACACGAGGTCTCCCTCTTGCAATCCTTTGAAGACATGCTCCTGCATTTGTTCCTTCGTCGGAATGTATTGCGCACGCGGGTGGCTGTTGGTGCGGATTTTTTGCACCAGCACCTCGGAGGTAACTCCTTCAATCTTTTCTTCTCCCGCTGGGGAGTAGATATCCGTGATGATCACTTCGTCTGCTTCTGCAAAGGCACGGCTGAATTCATCCATGAGGAAATACGTGCGTGTGTATCGTTGTGGCTGAAACACAGCGATTACACGTCTACCCGACGCCCTTGCCCCGCTTAGTGTGGCGATAATTTCCGTTGGATGATGCGCGTAGTCGTCTACGACCAGGACGCCTCGTACATCTCCGATAATTTGGAATCTGCGCTTGGCACCGCTAAAAGTAGACAGTGCCTGTGCAATTTTTTCAAAGGAAAGGCCAATATCCAGGCAAACAATGATCGCAGCCAGCGCATTTGCAATATTATGCTTGCCTGGGACTACGAGACACAATTCACCCAATCGTTCATCCTTGTGATAAATCTGGCACGTGCTGCAACGATCTCCACATTCAATCGAAGTGGCAGAAAACTGTGCTTGCGCCACAAAATTCGGATCGACTGCATACGTCACGACCGTTTTTTCGACGGACGGCATGACTTCACGTACATGTGGATCATCGATACACAGGATCGCTTTTCCATTCGGTTTGAGATGGCTTAAGAACTGGACATACGCCTGTTTCAAATTGTTGAAGTCGCCATCGAAATGCTCCAGATGATCTGCTTCGATGCTCGTCACAATTTCATACATCGGTCTGTATTCCAAAAAGGAACCGTCGCTCTCGTCTGCCTCGGCAATGACATAATCACTGGTACCTGCCTTTGCGTTGGTACCAGCACTCATCAATTCACCACCGATGATAAAAGTCGGGTCTACACCGCACTCTTCCAGCACGTGAGAGATCATCGATGTCGTGGTCGTCTTGCCGTGTGCTCCGGCAACTGCTACTCCTGTGCGCTCATTCAATATGCGAGCAAGCATTTGGGAACGGTGCATGACCGGAATTCCTAATGCTTGACCTGCGATCACCTCAGGATTGTCTTTGGAAATACTGGTGGAGTATACGATGCTGTCTGCTCCCTCCACGTGGGCAGCATTATGGCCAATATGAATGACCGCCCCTCTTGCTTCCAGCTTTTTCGCCAAATCATTCATGGCGACATCGGAGCCGGTTACCTTGTATCCAAGGTCAATCAAGACGCGGGCAATGGCACTCATGCCATAACCGCCGATGCCCACAAAGTGGACGTGTTGGGCCTGATCCACCCTATTCACCTGCCTCTTCTACTATAGTGGGAAAGAATGCGCGTACTTGGGCGATGAAGTAGAGCGAACCGCAGACGACCAACCAGTCATCCGCCTTCGCCGATTGCTTCTCCCGCATCCAAGAAAGGAGAAACGCCCGCCAGTCTGGGACTGGATCGAGAAACTCTTGCTCCCAGCCACCGGCTAAAAACGACTCTTGTAAGCTATTGGCTTCGGCTGCACGCGGGAAGTCAAAGGTTGTCACATGCAGCTTTCTGATTTTTGACTTTACTGGTGCGAGCGACTCTGCCATTTTGGCAAGCGGCTTATCTGCCAATCCAGAAAAGAGCAAATGCAACTGTACTCCGTCCGGCAACAACCGATCCAGACTGCTTACAAGCGCCTCCATTCCTTCCTGATTGTGTGCCCCATCCAAGATAACCATTGGTCTTGGAGAGATGACTTCTAGACGACCAGGCCAACGCGTTTGTTGCAAACCGCGAGATATTTCTTCTTCCTCCAGCAAGAAAGAGAAGTAATTTCGCAGGATATCGATGGTCATTAAAGCAACGGCTGCATTGGTTGTTTGGTGAATGCCATTCATGGTAAGACGGTAGGATGCTTCCGTACGACGGTGAATGCTTTTGTAACGAAACTGCTGTTCACCCAGTTGCTCCTCTACCTGCTCCGCCTGGAAATGTTCACCAATATGATATAGCGTACTCTTCGTTTGTCTTGTGCGCTCCTCAAAAATCGCAAGAAGTTCCGGCCTAACCTCACCTGTGACTACTGGAACACCCGATTTGATAATCCCCGCTTTTTCCCGGGCAATCTCTTCCAAGCTTTCTCCCAACACTTGTGTATGATCCATGCCGATATTCGTGATGACCGAAACAAGCGGAAGGACGACGTTCGTCGAATCCAATCGCCCGCCTAGTCCTGTTTCCCATACGACTACCGCTGGTCTCGCCACTCTTGAAAAATAAAGAATGGCGATCAGCGTAATCACTTCAAATTCGGTAGGGGAACCGAACTCTGTTTCTTGTTCGCAGCGTTGCACCCATACCTTGACTTCATTCACCAACTGCAATAGATCTTCTTCCGCGATCATGCTGCCGTTGTAACGGATGCGCTCACGGAAATCAACCAAATAAGGGGAGGTAAATGTACCCACACTATATCCAGCTTCCATCAGCATTTGCGTCAGGAATGCGCAGGTTGAACCTTTTCCATTGGTACCAGCTACATGAATGAATGGGATTCTCCGCTCAGGATGTCCTACTTGCTCCAAAACCCACTGCATCCTCTCAAGCCCCGGCCGTTGACCGAACCTGAGCAATCCATGCAGCCAGTCGAGCGCTTGCGTATATTCTACAAACCCTTCTTCTGCATGCATACCACAATGCTCCATTCTCAAAAATATGCGATGGTATGGCGGATCATTCGCCCTTCAATTCGGCAAGTCGTGCAATCACTTTATCCCGCTTATCCATGTAGTCTGCCATTTTCGCTTTTTCCTCTGCGACTACTTTTTCAGGTGCCTTGGCCATAAATCCAGCATTGTTGAGCTTTTTCTCAATGCGCTCCACTTCGCCGTTGAGTGTCGCCACTTCTTTTTCCAGACGCTTTAGCTCTTGCTCGATATCGATCAAGCCTGCCAGTGGAAGGAACAATTCAGCTCCCGTGATCACAGCAGACATCGCTTTATCAGGCGTAGCCAGATCTAGGCTGATTTCCAGACGCTCAGGGTTGCAGAAACGAGTGAGGTAGTGCTCACCGCGTGTCAGACGCTCAGCGGACAATGCATCGCTTGGCTTGATCAAGAGCTCAATTTTCTTGGACATCGGTACGTTTACTTCTGCACGGATGTTGCGTACGCTGCGGATGATATCCATCAACTGGTTCATTTCGCTTTCTGCTTCAGCAAAAATCCATTGCTCGTTAACGGTTGGCCAAGGTGCTACTGTAATGCTCTCGCCTTGGTGAGGCAATGCCTGCCAAATTTCCTCCGTCATGAACGGCATGAACGGATGCAACAGCTTGAGCGTTTGATCCAGAACCGTTACCAGAACGGATTGGGTTGTTTTCTTCGCGGCTTCATCGGTACCATACAGCGGCAGCTTCGCCATCTCGATATACCAGTCACACAGGTCATCCCAAATGAAGTTGTACAGCACACGGCCTGTTTCCCCAAATTCAAATGCGTCAGACAGACGGGTTACATCTGCGATTGTCGCTTGCAGGCGGGAGAGAATCCATTTGTCTGGTGTAGACAGCTCACCGCTCAAATCGATTTCCTCGTATTTGAAGTCAGCCAGGTTCATCAAGGCAAAACGGGACGCATTCCAAATCTTGTTCGCGAAGTTGCGGTTTGCCTCCACCTTTTCCCAATAGAATCGTTGGTCATTCCCTGGTGAGTTCCCTGTCGCCAGTGTGTATCGCAGTGCATCCGCTCCGTACTTCTCAATCACTTCCATCGGATCGACGCCGTTTCCGAGTGATTTGGACATTTTGCGGCCCTCGGAGTCGCGAATAATGCCGTGGATCAAGACGGATTCAAACGGACTTTTTCCGGTAAATTCAAGACCTGAGAACATCATGCGAGCAACCCAGAAGAAGATGATATCGTAACCTGTTACCAGGACGTTCGTTGGATAGAAGTACTTCATGTCCTCAGATTCTTCCGGCCAGCCTAGTGTGGAGAACGGCCATAGACCAGAGGAGAACCATGTATCGAGAACGTCGTTGTCCTGCTCCAGCTTGTGGCTATGGCAGCTTGGGCACTCAGTCACATCTGTGCGAGATACAATCGTTTCGTTACAATCTCCGCAATACCATGCAGGAATTCGGTGACCCCACCAAAGCTGACGGGAGATGCACCAGTCGCGGATGTTTTCAATCCAACGCAGGTAATTCGTCTTGAAGCGCTCTGGGACGAATTTCACGCTCTCAGGGCTGTTTGCATTAGCCAGTGCTTCGTCAGCCAAAGGCTGCATTTTTACGAACCATTGGGTAGAAAGGTATGGTTCTACAACTGCATCGCTACGCTCACTATGTCCAACCTGATGAATATGCTCCTCAACCTTGAACATAACACCTTGCTCGGTTAAATCTTTGATGATTTGCTTGCGGCATGCAAAGCGATCCAAGCCTTTATAGATACCAGCCAGCTCGTTCATCGTACCCGTCTCATCCATGACAACGATTTGTGGCAACTGATGACGAAGACCCAATTCAAAGTCATTCGGATCGTGTGCTGGCGTAATTTTCACAGCGCCAGAGCCAAACTCAGGATCAACGTAGTCATCTGCGACGATTGGAATTTCGCGTCCTACGATTGGCAAAATAACGGTTTTGCCGATCATGTCCTTGTAACGTTCATCTTCCGGATGTACCGCTACAGCCGTATCACCGAGCATTGTTTCAGGACGGGTTGTAGCTACTTCGATATAACCAGTGCCATCTGCCAATGGGTAACGCATGTGATGCAGCGCACCTTTTACTTCCTTGTAGATCACTTCAATATCGGACAGAGCTGTGCGGGCAGCAGGGTCCCAGTTAATAATGCGGTTGCCACGATAGATCAAGCCTTTTTCGTACAGACGAACAAATACTTCGCGTACAGCTTGGGACAAGCCTTCATCCATCGTAAAACGCTCGCGGGAGTAATCCAGAGCAAGACCGAGCTTTTCCCACTGCTCACGAATATGCGAAGCGTAGATGTGCTTCCACTCCCATACCTTTTCCACGAATTTTTCGCGGCCCAGATCATGGCGAGAGACGCCTTCCTCACGCAAGGTAGCTTCTACGCGCGCTTGAGTTGCAATACCAGCGTGGTCCATACCTGGCAAGAACAAGGTGCTGTAGCCTTGCATACGCTTGGTACGCGTAATGATATCTTGCAAAGTCGTATCGAGCGCATGGCCCAAGTGCAATTTACCAGTTACGTTTGGCGGTGGAATGACAATCGTAAACGGACGTTTATTCGGGTCACGTTCTGCCTTGAAAAATTGTTTCTCGATCCAATACGGATACCATTTGTTCTCTGCTGCTTTTGGATCATAGTTTTTCGGCAGCAATTGGTCGATGTCGGTTGTTGGCTGTGTAGACATGTACGACTCCTCCTATTAGCATGACTTGCTTTGCAAAAAATAAAAAAACCCTTCATCGCAAAGGACGAAAGGATTATTTTCGCGGTACCACCTTTGTTAACACACGATAAACGTCAAGCTTATGGTGTGTTCACTCTGACAAGATAACGGTTGCGAACCGGTCTCGGCTAGGCACATGCTTTCACCGAAAAAACTCCTGGGCGACCTTCAGCCATTCAAATCCTTAGAGAATCTCGCAGCAACTGATTCTCCTCTCTGCTAAGGCGTTCTGACTTACTCTTCCCACTCATTGTTCCTATCGTATGTAGTTGTCGTATGATTAGCTTTCACTATTATATACAATCACGCTGTTTGGCGTCAAACCCGTGTTTCGCCCACTTTTCCAACTGCAATGCCTAGTGCTTCGGTAAAACCGAGCACGCCCAAAATATCGAGAATTTCTTCTCGGACATTAACGATTTCTACCTGTTTGCCCATGGCCAACAGTTCTTTCGTGGTAAAAAACAGGCTTCCAATACCGGAAGAATCTACAAAGGAGACACCTTGAAAATCGACGGTAACGGATTGATTTCGCCCTCCATACTGCTGGAGCAATTCACCTACTCGATCTCCTACAGCCATGTCCAACTCTCCGACGAAAAACAATGTAGCCTGTCCGTTCGCCTCTGTTGCGCGGTAGTCCATGCTCAAACTCCTCTCAATAGGTATCGGTACACCCAATCTGCTCGTCCTTTTACTATATTACCCATTTTCATTCACTTGCAAACATTTGGCTTTTTGGAAATGGTTGCTTAACGTGAAAGGATACATTCTAAAATAAGCTTGGTGCCTGCCAGCGAGCTGCTCAAATAAACACGATCACAGTATTGCAGGATCACGTGAAAACCGGCCCCAAGCGAGTGGCGCGTAGAAAATCCTTGTTGTAGGGTAGCTCGCGGAATATCCTCGAGTAAAATGCCTTGTCCTTCATCATGGATCACAGCGCGGCACATCTTTCTGTCATTTGTTAGGTATAACGTAACCACACCGCCATTTCCGTGCTTCAACGTATTGGAAGCAGCTTCGTTGACCGCAACGAGAAACTGCAGCAAGCGCTTATCAGAAATGCCATGTGGTTCCAAAGCTTGCTTGAACAATTTACGCAGTTCTGCAAGCTGCTCCGGTAAACGGATGTCGATTGCCAAGAGCTTATGACCTTCCCGAAGCAAGAAAAATAATTCTTCATCACTAAGCAACAATAGCTTACCTTCTGTGACCACACCCAGAATATCTCTGTAGATCTCCCATTCCCGTCTTTTGCGTTTTCGTTCTTCTGCAATGACGGCGGTGACATCAATCAAGGCGATCCCACAGGTCCGATCTGGCAATACAGATGTGTATAATTCAAACACCTTTGTGCCATCAGTGGTAACAATTTGCTCCCTTACAGAACCACCCGATCCAGCCGCATCTTCGACCAGTCGTTGCATTTCTCGCTCTACTTCCAAACTCGCACGAACGTCACCCAGCGGACGCACTTTCCCTTCATCGTAAAGATAGAGGAAAACGGTCTCGATCTGACGCAGTATGGATAACTTCTGAATCTCTTGTTTTATTAATCGCCCCCGCTCGTCGTCTCGATCCTTCCAATGTAACAAGACGTCTGCCGGGTCCAATTCGCCACTCATGTGCCATGTATGAAATTCTTCCAGAAGCAACCGCTCCAGAACATCTTCCCGTCGCAAAACTTTTTCGATATCGATAATGTAGTACGGATCACCTGCTATACCGCGCAATCCGGTACCAATAATTCGGAAATCATAGGCGAGCTCTATTTCTATGCGTCCGTGCAAAACATGATCAGAACTGCTTAACCCAATGGTCGTCCGACTCACTGCTACCAGCTTCGCCTCGAACGATTCCTTCGTTGCTAGGTTCGTCACCTTTACAGTGCGGGGCGGAACTACTTTGTTCGCTGCACCGCCAGAACGTAGCGCGACAAGGCAATTATCACAAGTGGGATTGTCCGGACAACGCTCACACAAAATCACAGTTCATCCTCCTATTCACGCGCAACTACACGAGGGCTATACTCTCTTCAGGCTCAAATTGAAGAATCAACACAGAAATATCATCCGTTTGGTTTCGCTGCTGTGTGATCTCCAATAAGTAGGCCTCAACTCGATTCATCGATTCCTGCTTACTATCACCAAGCAAATTTAATAAGGAGGATAGTTCTTCAAGCCATTGTCTGCTACCTCGAAACACTTCTTTTCTCCCTGTATCCAGCAAACCATCTGTGTAGAGCAACAGCATGCCCTCTTCTTCTAAGGGTACCTCCTCCATTTGATACGTGCTATCGGGCAAAAGCCCTAGGCCAACCCCACCCTTGCTAGCTAAAATGGCTTGATTCGACTTGGACAAATAAAAAGGCTGCGGATGTCCTGCCCTGCCAAATCGAATTTTGTGTTCCCTCTCATCATAGACAGCAACCAGCATCGTAATGTAAGAACGGGTCTTCACTAAATCTGCATAAAGCAACTGATTGAGTCGTTCCAAAATCTCATCCGGCGAGTAACTGGACTGCAAAACCTGGCGTACAGCAATCCTAATCCCCGTTGCCCAAATACTGGCCAAAAAACCGTGCCCGGACACATCCGCAATGATAAAACAGGTGTAGCGATCATTGATTTGTCTATAGTCAATGTAATCTCCGCCTACATAATCGACTGGCACGTATACCGTTCTTGTTCGCAAACTGGTTAACTGCAATTCTTCTGTGGGAATGAGCATCGACTGCATGCGTCTAGCCAGCTTCATCTCCATCTCGATTTCTCGCTGCCCTGTTGACTGGTCCTGTTGACATCTGAGGATCAACGCCCGAATATTCACAAGGAGCAGCCCATAAAAAGCTTTTTCCAGTTCCTTTAGCTCACGGTCATTGACGTTACTCTGGGCGAACAAGCGAACATAGCGCGGTGTTTGAGCAGTGTCACACTGTTCCGAGACAACAATGCGCTCTTCTACTTCGCGCTGTACTTTTGCGTTCTCTTTATTTCCACGCTCGATTCGAAAATAAACAGCACCTAAAGCCGATTCAAACGTGATCGACAAGAAGCAAGGCTTGTCCATTTTCACGAACCACGTATCGACCAACTCTTCTATAAATGGCATGAGACTCTCGTAATTGACTTGGCGCTTGCTTTGCTCATTGCTGGTTATCACCAGATACTCGTAATTCTGTTTCAATTCCATTAGTTTGACCAATTGATGATTCATCCCCGAGCCACTCCCATACACACTTTAGCATAATTCTTTCTTTCGGGAATTGCGAAAAGGGTTATGGCAATTTTCAAAAACATTGTGATCACCTTTATTCGTTTCGTCCTAGCCTTCCTGCCCTACACCTTCCCTTTTCAAGCACCATTCAAACCACTATCTACTTTCAATCAAAATGTTTTAGGCATTTGCTCAAGGTTGTAGACACTGTCCAAAGTTGCCGCGCATATGCTGGAATGAGGTGATTGTGATGAATTTTCGTTGGAAGTATAACCCCACGTATTTACGGATCAAATACGGGTGCAAGCAAGTGCTCTTTCCGCTGTTGGTTTTTCAGTTTATCCGAACAGTAGTGTTTCCTACCTCTTTTGATGTCGTCCTTCTCGGTTTGCTAGCCATGCTCTATGTTGCCATCTCCCTTGAATGGTTATAAAAAAGAAAAACAACGCCCCACGCGGTGAGACGTTGCTTATTAAAAGGCTTGCTGGACCCAACGATGCAGGCGCATCAGGCGGTCCATATCTTTTTCAAAACGTTGGACAGCGTAAAACTCGGTCCACTCGCGGGGATGATGATAATAAATATCCAAGTCTCTCATGATCCTCTCCGGATAGGACAGAAACGAGGCCATCAGCTCAATTTCTTCTGGTCGCAGCGGAAATATCTCGGCGTAGCGATGGAATAGCTGAGAAGCCCCAACCTCATCCCCCGCCATTTGAAAATAAGTACGATAAAATAGCGTCAAATCGCGCACTGGTGTATCAAAGCTGGCACGATCAAAATTAAGCAGCCGTCCTTTCCCCGATCGATCTGGCACAACATGCTCGGGATTCGGGTTACCATGGATCAACGATAAGCGAAAATGCGCGTGCGTCTCATGACGCTCTCGCCAATCGGTCAATAAGTCTGTGGCTGTTTGTGCCATTTCCTCAAGAAACTCCTTGTTAGCCAAAAACACCAGATCAAAAGGGGAAGGATATTTGCGTTCCTGCGCAAGGGTTTCCGCCTTATTCATTTGGTCTTGCCAATATTGCCAACGGTTCAACAAGGAGTCGACAAGTGGCTCCACCTGTCTCGGATCATCGTAGCGATAGTTTTGTGTCAAATGATGAAGCTCCGCCAAACGCTCCAAGGCAGGAGTCGCCCAAGACAAGGGTTGCTCGGCCCATTCCTCACTTCCTGGCTGCCAAGGGGTTACGTAAAAGGCAGTGTTACCCTGTTGAACAAAAGGATCATCGTATTTCGTGTACGTAAAAGGAACGGCTCCATCCCATCCGCGGTGCTGCAATTGACGCAGCATATCGCTGACGAAAACAAGACGTTGAACGGGTACTTGGGCTCGTTTGCATACGAAGGAGCCGTAGGGAGTCGTCGCCTTAAATACATTTGGCTCCTTTAAAACGTCAATGCTCTGGGCATACATGTCATACTCTTTGAACAAAGGAGCAATGTCATCATACCGACTCATAGACTCCCTCCCTCCTCGAACGCTCGGCCCGCTCTGCAATATGCCGAAGCAGCAAGTCAACAGATTGTTGGCTCTGCAAGGCCTGCTCAATACCAGCGATCGACGCTTCTCGATCCAGCGATACGCGCTTTACGTACGATTCGATACTCTTGTACACTTCACGAGGACGAGCCATAAAGGCGAGTATCAACGAATAGTTTCCATAGGTGAGTGGCTTGATTTCTTCATAGCCGTCAAAAAAAGCGTCAATCTGCTTCAGATCCTTATGGGTTAAAAAGTGATCGCGCAAAAAAGTGGCAACATCGCGTTGCTGGACTGAAATCACCGGCCTGAAAAAACCTCTCAAGTACAGCTTCCCGTTTATCATTCCCCAGTTGTCACGCAAAAGGTCCCGATGGGATACAGCAACCGCCTCCGGAGTAATTCGCTCGTGGGCCAGCATCGCAGCGGAACGGTCCATTCTTTGCAGCATAGGGGTCATGAGTTCCGATACCCAACGATTTTCCTTAGAATTCCGCCCAGATTTGGCTCGAAATGATTCGACCAACTCTTTGGCACGCCTTCCTTTTTCTTCTACTTGCTTCTTTTCCTGCTTGAGCAAATCACTTCCGGACAGTAAAGGACTTTCCTGCTGAGACTGATGCATCATCGCGATCACGCGTCCACATTCCCTCGCAATGTCCTGGCCGGGCTGATAGTCTTCGAATTGTCTGTGATGGTCGGTCATGGTAACACCGCGTTTACCCAAAATCAAAAATGGCTTGGTGTCTCTCGTACGAATAAACCGCTCCACTTCTCGAAACCCCTGACGAGCCAGTCGTTCGCGCCAAGCAAACGACCAGCGCATCACATCTACACGCGGCCAAACGTGGAGTTCTTTGGGGCCCCGGTTTGTCTCCAGTAAATAGCAATCATCAAGGGGCGTAATTCGGATTACGCGCGCCCGATATTGCTGGCAAACCTCGGAGAGATCAATTTTATCCACGGTCCCCCACTCCTCTATTGTGGGATGTACAGAATCTGCCCTGCTACAAGCTGCTCGGAAGCTAATCGGTTTACTTCCATGATTTTGGAAACAGGCAAGGAGTAACGTTGTGAAATATGCTCTAACGTCTCATCTCGCTGAATAATGCACATTTTCAACTGACTGGAACGCTCTTCTTTTCTCCGGACAAACGATGTAAGATTTTGCATGGCCTCCATCGTAGAAGGGTTGGCATTCGCCGCAGACCCATGTCGCGAAGAGCTAGATGAAGATTCCGCCTCCAACGCCATCGCTTCCTGTTTGGCACGACTCGCTTGTGAGAAGATGGAAGTAATGTTCACGTTACTTCTTTCTTCTTGGGAGGGTTTCCCGGAAATCGCCACTCGCACTTCTACATCTTCCGCGGCAGCCTCTGGTTGTGCAACGACTGGTTCTACTTCTTGCTCAGGCTCTGGCTCGGACACAACACTGGCTTCCACCGCTTCTTGTACTGCTTCTTGTACTGCTTCTTGCACTGCTTCTTGCGACTCTGCTTGGACCGATGACCCAGTAGATTCGTTGGAAACTTGCTGGTATGCGATTGCCTGTTGATCGTGTAAAGCCAGTATAGGCTCCTCATGTCCTTGTTCTTTTTCGGCTATTTCTCTCATCTGCTCTTGCTCATCTGCCAATACGGACTGCTCGGGATAGGCGACAGAAGAATCATACGAAGCAGATTGTTGGGAATCGAAATCATACGAAATAGGAGCAGTCTCCCAGGACTCCGAAGGATTGGGCTGTGCCACTTCCAGCACATCACCGTATTGCTCGTAGTATTCATCCTCATCGGATTGAGCAATAGCCGGAGTATCGAACATGGAAGGAGATTCGGTTGATTCATAGGATGCTGGCAATGCCTGCCGCTCCAATTCCTCCTCCAACGCACTCAGCTTTTGATCAATGTCATCGAGGGACGTCTGTTCCGTATATTCTTGCCCATCCCCATCATCCCCAGTAGCAAAGCTGTATTCCCACGCTCCTTCGCCTGGACCAGCAGCCTGCGTTTCGATCTGCTCTGCTTGTTCAGTTCTATCCCCGAGGACTATCCCCAAAATCTTCAGATCGGCATCGATCAGCATTTGATGTGGTGATTCCAGTTTGTAGTCAAAGCTGTCCACAATTGCGTAGATGTCTCCGATCTCGGTAATCCGATCCAATGGAATGGTGATGTTCAACGGAATGCGATGACCGATCTGTTCCTCCCAGCCATAAAAGGCTTGATCCGATGCTTCCTGGCGAAAGGGAGTAAAAGTCATGGCCTCAACCAGCGATTCTCCTTCGCCGCCTGTCGCTTCTGCGGCTTCCCTGATTGGCTCGTACTTCCCTACTAATTGCAAGCAACCCGTGATCGAGATGTAGGAATCATTTTCTAACACTTCCACATCTGGAACCAATTCCAGCTCTTGCAATTCACCTATTCCAGCTCTATCGGATGAGAGGAAAATGGTCTCCTTGATGGCAAAAGAGAGTTGCCCATCCTGTAATGCCATTCGTGCTCCTCCTTTCAAGTGCAGGACATTTCCCTATACTATATGGACAGGACGAGCCGTTTAGCACCGAAAAAAAAGGAAAAACCGGGGTTATCTATCTCCCCGGTTTTACAGACGCGATCCATTCTGCTATTGCTTTTTTCCCCTGATCAATACAATCGGGTACACCTACGCCGCTGTACGACGCACCTGCCACGATAACACCAGGGAGTTTTTCTTTTAATTGATTGTTCACATCCTGCACCCAAGCCTGGTGTCCGACAACATATGGAATGGCATTTTGCAGGCGTGATACGTTATAAAAATCCGGCTCTGCTCGAATCGTCATGATCTTGCGCAGATCGCGGAGGACGACCTCCAAAATTTCCTCATCCGTCTGCTCCATGAAGGATTGCTCTCCTGCTCTCCCTATGAAGCTACGCAGCAAGGCTTTGTTTTTCGGCGTCGTATGCGGCCATTTGCGATGCGCCCACGTACATGCGGTAATTTTGGCTCTAGAATGCCGCGGTACAATAAATCCTGTCCCTTCCATCCCTAAATCAATGGCTGACTCTGGAAATGCCATCGCGATGGTTGCAACCATATGCGGCTTCGCTTGGGGCAGGGTAGGAACTTGTACATAAGGACGGAACAACGGCTCTGCGATAGCATGTGGTACGGTAAACAGCACCGTATCTGTCTCGATCGTTTCCCCATTTTTCATTACCAAGGTGTACTTCCCGTCTGGCCGTTTCACCAGTTCTTTGACACCGGTATTCTTCGAGATGACTTCTTCTGGCAGGCTCTTCTCGATTGCCTCTACTAAGGACTGCAAGCCGTTCTTCAACGTCAGAAAGATGCCTTTTGGCTTTTCTTGCGTTTTAACTTGCGGGCGAGAATGCTTCATCGCTACGATCAAGCTGCGATGCTGCTCCTCCATTTTTGCGAATTGAGGAAAACTCGCAAGCAAGCTGAGCTTGTCGAGATCCCCGGAGTAGACACCGGACAATAAAGGCGCTATAAGATTATCAATAACTTCATTACCTAGCCTACGCCGAAAAAAGTCACCCACGGAGATATCGCCGTCTCCTTTTGATGCAGGAAGAACGAGATCCAAAGCTGCCCGAAGCTTGCCTGGCCAAGAAATGAGATCGGTCGTGACAAAAGGCATGAGCTTCGTCGGTACACCCATGACCGCTCCTTCTGGTATAGCCTTCAGGCGATCCTGATGCCAAATATAAGCTTGTCCTGTACTGTTGCGAACGAGATCATCCGCAAGCCCCAAGTCCACTGCCAGCTCAGCCGCACTCGTTTTCCGCTCGAGAAACGAATCGGGACCTTGCTCAATCACAAACCCTTCGTGACGCCATGTCTTGATTTTTCCACCAAGTCGTCCCTGTTCTTCAAGCAGTTGAAAACGGATGGGCAAGCCTTTTGCTTCGATTTCCTTTTGTAAGTAATAAGCAGCGGTCAACCCAGTGATGCCGCCGCCTATAATCGTAATATGATAGGTATTATCGCTCATATGATCGATCCCCTAATTCGCCAGCTTCTTTCCGACAGCATCAGCCAGACAGGAAATGAACGCAGGTCTGGCATTAGGCATCGGTGGACGATAGTAATGTACCCCTAGCTCATCTGTAACCGCTTTGCATTCCACATCATTATCAAACAGAACTTCCAAATGCTCCGCAATAAATCCGACAGGACAGTAAACAAATGCTTGGTAGCCCTTTGCTTCGTACAGCTCTCTAGTCAAATCCTGTACATCTGGTCCCAACCACGGATCAGGTGTATTTCCGGCGCTTTGCCATCCGATTGCATAGGAAGTGATCCCTGCTTGCTCCGCAATGAGCTTTGCTGTCTCCTCCAGTTGCATGGGGTACGGATCACCTGACTTCAAGATTTTTTCCGGCAGGCTGTGCGCGGAGAAGATCACGACTGCTTGTCCACGCTCTTCATCCGTCATCGCAGCAAACGTCGCTTGAATAGCATCTGCCCAATATCCGATGAAGCCTGGCTCCAGATACCAGCTCTCAATGCTCTGGATGACAGGTCCGCCAATTGCCGCGGAATGCTCCTGTGCTCGTCCATTGTATTCTTTGACGCTGTAGCTGGAATAATGAGGCGCCAGAACAAGACTGACCGCTTCTGTAATCCCATCCTGCTTCATTTGCTCTACTGCGTCTTCCACAAACGGAGCGATATGCTTCAAACCAAGGTACCCTACAAATTCCCGATCTGGGTAGCGTTTGTTCATTTCCTGCTCGAGAGCCCGCACCTGCTCATCCGTAATGTCTGCAAATCGATTCAATCCATCTACAGCCTCATAACGCGCCATCAAATCATCGAGCAGTTCTTGTGGTGGCTTACGCCCACGGCGAATGTGCGTATAATATGGTTCAATCTGTTCAGGACTGCGTGGCGTTCCATACGCCATTAACAAGAGTCCGATCTTCTGCTTTGACATGTAAGCGCCCCTCCTGATTAGACGTCCCTTTTGTAACTATGGATGAACTTCGTCAGTTGTTGCAGTGTTTCTACTTTAGCGTCAGGGAATACGCCGTGTCCCAGATTGAAAATGAAGCCTGGCTGTTTTGAGCCTTCATCCAAAATTTCCTTCGCCTTCGCTTCGAGCTTCTCCCAGGGAGCCAATAGCAGCGTTGGGTCCAAATTGCCTTGCAGCGTCTTCGTCACACCCATCTCACGAGCAGTCGTAATCGAAGTACGCCAGTCCAGACCAACCACATCAACAGGCAAGCGGTTCCAATCCATCAAAAGATGACCAGCGCCGATACCAAAATAGATCGTTGGCACGCCAGTATCTTTTAGTGCGTTGAAGATACGAGTCATGACTGGTGTAATGTACTCGCGGTAATCTTCGTCATTCAATGCACCAACCCACGAATCAAATACTTGTACAGCTTGTGCACCTGCTTTAATTTGCGCTTTGAGGTAGGTGATGGTCATATCGCCCAGTTTTTCCATCAGCGCCTGCCAAGCAACCGGCTCGGTATACATGAATGCTTTTGTCTTATGATAGTGCTTGGAAGGGCCGCCTTCGATCATATAGCTAGCTAGTGTAAATGGTGCACCCGCGAAACCGATTAATGGAACAGATAATTGCTGACGTAAAATCTTAATGGATTCAAGAATGTACGGCACATGCGTTTCCGGATCGAGCTCAAGCAGACGCTCAACATCCTTCAAGGATTCGATTGGGTTCGCGATCACAGGACCAATGCCAGATTCGATATTCACATCCACGCCAATCGGTTTGAGTGGCGTCATAATGTCTGCAAACAAGATTGCAGCGTCGACGCCCAGTTGCTCAACTGGCAGACGTGTCACTTCCGCGCAAACTTCCGGTATGTAGTTCATTTCAAAAAAGCTATGCTTCGCGCGGATGGCGCGGTATTCTGGCTGATAACGCCCTGCCTGACGCATGTACCAAACCGGAACATGCTCTGTCGCTTCACCGCGACATGCTTTCAAAAACGTATCGTTAAAAGTTTTTGCGGTCATGAATAAACCTCGCTTTGCACAATTATGTTTCCTTCAATATGATACCATTCGTCATTCGACAAGTAATGTCTCTTTTGTGTCAAAATCTTTTCGTTTCTTCCGTTTCCAATCCTATCCATCAGTGTTTCCAAACTTCTCCTATTGAATGCGAACGTCCCCGGTAGAACTTCGCACAGTCATTTTGGGTCCACCTGATCCAATCGATGCCTTCACTTTGTATTCCTCGTTCTTTTCATAGGTAAGGTTAGACCAGGAGGTTTCAATGCTACCTGTATCTGTCGTAACTTCCAACTGTGCTGCAGCAGGCTCCTTGGCTACCGTCACTCGAATATCCCCCGTGTCCGTTCGAATGGAAACGTCATGGGTCAGCTCTGGCATTGTCAGTTTATCAATCTCTCCTGTGGAGCTTTCGATTACAACGGCAGAGCGAACATTCGCCAGATTGATATCACCTGTGGCTGTCTGGACGTCAAGTGCTTCTCCTTCATAGCCCGACACGTCCACATCTCCATTGCTGGTGGATATTTTCGTGTTCTTTGCACGCAGCATTCCGCTCTTGATATCCCCTGTCATCGTTTCAAGCTGGACGTTCTCATACACTTTTTCTGGCAGGAAGAGCTCCAGCTTTACCTTCCCGTTGCGAGGATAAAACATATTGACATGAGGGCGTTCACGCAGTTCTACGAGCAGCGTACCATCTGGTGAGACTACACTCTGAAATTCCAGTCGCTCCTGCTGTTGTTCGGATACTTCCCCGACCATCCGTACGCTCGCTTTTGGTTGCTTGCTTGCCATGATTTCCACATCAGCCGCTTCCGTCAGCAACTCAATCGCTTTTACTTCTTGTTCGATTATGCGCTCTTCATTGACTTGTTTTAACGAAAACGAGAAATTTTCTTGCTTCGTAAAGAGCCAGATGATTCCACATACACCGATGATGAACAAAAGAAGACTGAGTCCAAAGAGTCTTTTCATCAAATTTCGCATCTCATTTCCCCCTGATCATCTTCACGTTGAACTGGAGATAACGCAAGAACTGCCGATACAGCCATTTCGTCAATCGCAGCAAGCCGATGGCAAACATTCCACCCAATCCTACGGAAACCATGCTGGAGAACAACAAGAAAAGTCTCTCCTGGGAAGGGGCAGGAATCCCGTAATCCAAGAATATTCCGACTGGCGCGACCAAAAGCACCGCAGTCATCGCATACAACCCCATCAGTATACCGATCAAGCCTAAAAAAGGTCCCAAAACAAAGACGAGATTGAAAAATCCCAAGCTGATCGTCGCGACAATCGCTCTCGTCATATTCCCTACCGATGCGTTGGAATGTGCTTGATCAATTCGGTAGCCAGCCAAAAGCTCTCGTGCCACTAGCTTCGGACTTCCCAAGCCTTCCGCAATTTCAAACTCGGTCTTCCCTTGTTTCATTCCCAAGAGAAAATGCTCTGTATAATCGGCAAGGATGTCTAAGCGCTCTTTATCAGGCAAAGCGCTTAGCAAAGCATTTAACTCATCCATAAACTCACGCCTTGTCATATCCGAGTCCCTCCTCTATGATCTCGTTTACCCCGCGGTTAAATATTCGCCACTCCAAGACGAGGTCATTCATATAAAGACGACCGCGACTTGTCAGCTGGTAATATTTCCGTGGGGGTCCCTCTTGTGATTCCGCCAAATAGGTCGTAAAAAATCCTTCCTGGGTCAAACGGCGAAGCAAGGGGTAAACCGTTCCTTCAGAGATATGGAATTTTTCTGAGATGCTCGCAACTAGTTCGTAGCCGTATCTGTCCTGCTTAGCTGTCAAGACGAGAACACACAGCTCCAGAACCCCTTTTTTAAACTGTACGTTCATCAACATCACCCATGTAAGAGCTTACCAAATGGCTACTATATATTGCAAGGTACTTCATAATAAAAGACGGACAGGGAGGTTTATCTCCATCCCTGTCCGGTCAAACCTTATTTTACTTCAACAATGCGGCCTTCTACTTTTGGATTGACAGTTTTACGCTTGATCAAGCCTTCCTCCACAATGCTGTACATGGACAAGCCTGTGTTAAAGAATGGCTTTTTCAACGATTCGTAACCATCTCCACCTGCTGCCAGGAAGTCGATCGTTGCCACTTTATACGTTTTGGTCAGGTCAAGCGGCTTGTCGCCAACTTTTACTTCTACTACGCGCTCGCCAGCTGGCTTGGCTGGGTTGTACGTGAAGCTCATGCCGCTCACTTGCGGGAAGCGTCCTGCTCCCTCTTCTACCTTGCTCACGCCGTTTTCGAGGGCTTTCTTCAGCTCTTCACCTGTTACTTCTACGACTGCCAGTGTATTGTTCTCGAATGGCAGGAGCGTGTACAAACCTTTTTTCGTAATATCGCCTGCTGGTAGCTGTGTACGGATTCCACCACCGTTAGCAAGTGCTACATCTGCCTCATAGCCTTTGATGGACTGCGTGCGCTCCAGCATGATATCCGTGATCAGGTTACCTACGTTTGTTTCTTTCGTACGAACCAGTGCACGATCACCATCGAGTGGCACTTCGGATTTCGCAATGACAACATTCATGACAGTATCGATCTTGCCCACGATTTCTTTTACCATCTTATCTACGTCTGGATCAGCTACAACTGCTTCATCGTACTCTTTCAAACCGCCGCTGAATGCTACCAGTTCTTTGCCGAGGTAGTAGAGGTCAGCGCGTCCGAGAGACTTGCCGTACTCCCAGTCTTGTACGATGTACGTGCCATTTACGAGTTCAGGTGCTTTCAGTGGAGTATGGGAGTGACCACCAACAATCAGGTCAACGCCAGGAACGTTTTTCGCGATTTCACGGTCTACGTTCACTCCGATGTGAGAAACAACAATCACGTGATCTACTTCTTTTTTCAGCTCAGGTACAAGTACTTTCGCCACTTCTACCGGGTTTTTGAATGTCAGCCCTTTTACGTTGTCAGGGTGAGTCAATACAGGTGTGTCTTCCGCTACGAAACCAACAAAGGCGAATTTTTTCCCGCCAATCTCCGCTTTGAAAACAGGTGGCAGCAATTCTTTTCCATCTGCCTTGAACACGTTAGCAGAGATGACTGGATGCTCGAGCATGTCACGAAGCTTGAGCAGTTGCTCATAACCGAAGTCAAACTCGTGGTTACCCGCAGCCATTACGTTGTAGTCGAGGCTGTTGAGGATGGGAACAACAGATTCGCCTTTGAATTGGTTCACGAAAACGGTACCTTGGAAGGTATCACCAGCGTCCAAGAGCAAGAAGTTTTCGTTCTCTGCACGCCATTCCTTGAGCAAGGTTGCGATTTTGGCAAAGCCGAATTCTTTTTGGTTCTTGTCTTCTTGAATATGACCATGTGTATCGTTGGTGTGGGCAATCGTTACATGCGTGGTAGCCGCATCACCCAATGCTTGGAAAAATTCACCGCGCGTTACAGTCGCTTTGTTGTCGAGCTTCATTTTATAGCCCAGTTTGTCAGCCATTTGTGTCAGCTTGGCAGACGTTACGGTTTGCGCAGGGTTTTTATAGTCGTCTTGTGTGAGAGCACCTTGGCTCTTTGCCCAGTCGAAATAAGGAGTTGACCAATGAGCACCTTTAGCCGCAGCTCCCACTTTTGCCTCTTTCAATTTGGAGAAAACAACAGTAGCTTCTGCGAGAGTCACGGCACGATCCAAAGCAAGATCGCCATTTTGACCCGCTGATACAATTGCCTTTTTCACCATCCAGTCAGTGTGCTGTACGGGATGCAATGGTGCTGCAAATGCTGAGGAAGACATCAGCGATGCAAATACGATTGATGCAAACGCCGTCATCGTAATCCGACGTGCCTTTTTCATGATAATTTCCCCTCTCGTCTATGTATAAATAAATAGGATAACGTTTTCATTATAGCAAAATTTGCTAGGACTATGGTGTGATATTTGTTTACTTTCTGTTTAGAAAGCTCTTGAAGGCTTCTGCCATTTTCTCTGGTGCCTCTACCATACCCATATGCCCTGCATCAGGCAGCAACACTTGCTCGACGTTAGTTTTATCAACTGTAAAAGTTTTTTCAGCAGGAATGATCTGATCCTCTGATCCTGCGACTAATAGCACAGGTAGAGTCGTTTCTTGCAGCACATGATTGCGATCCACTCGATCACGCATGGCGATTAAGGTTTGGATGGCTCCAACCGGGCTCGTCGCAAAGCCAATTTCTTTTGCTAGCTGGACTTCTTCTCTCATCGTGTCGATATGGGAAGGGGCGAACAGCTTCGGTACAAGGGCTTTGATAAACGGCTCCATTCCATTTTCCCGGATGTTGTCTGCTCCTTTATCCCGATTGGCTTTGGCAGCATCGTCATCCGGATATGGCGTCGAATGGATCAAGCCAAAGCTCGCCAGCTTGTCCGCGTATTGATTTGCAAATGCCAAGGTCACATAGCCACCGAGCGAATGTCCAAACAGATGAATCTTCGCTAAACCCAGCTCATCTACAAACAAAGCCAGATCGTCTGCAAAGCGCTCTATCGAATACGGTTCATCAGGGGCCGAGCTGTTTCCATGACCACGCAAATCGATCGCAATGACACGATGCGTTTTAGACAAGAGCGGAACTAGCTTATGCCAGTAAGATGCGCTCCCGCAAAAACCGTGGATCAAAACAAGCGATTCCCCCGTTCCTTCTTCTACATAGGCTATTTTGATGCCGTTACTCAGTTGGACTTCCTTTTTCATCGAATCCTACTCCTTTACTGTTTGTTTACTTCTTGTCAAAAAGTGCTACTGACCCTTACGATTGAAAAATAACCCCTGTTCCGAAGAACATGAAAGAGGTGCAGCTAGTAGATGGTATACCCAAAAACAGGTTCTGTGATCGTCAGGCATGGGAGAGAAATGACGTACACGCACATTCAGGCAAATCAGACGCCATCTCGCTCCGTCTGTTTTTTCTTTCCCGGAGCCAGTTACTCGTTCGACAGGCCTTATCTGTATTATTCTACCATGCTTTTTTTGAGCAAACAGGTCGATCTCATCCATGTACACGCAGAATATGGAAAAGGCATCCCAGATTTCGAAACCAGCTCATTCGCAAAACGAAGCGCTTGGATCAGCGAGGATATGCAAACGGTTGTCTCCCAGGTACTAGATCAGCAGGTGTATGAACGTGTTTTCTTTCTCGGGAAATCACTCGGAACAGTTCCGATTGCATGTTCTTTGCTCAAGGAACCTCGTTTTTGCCGTTCGTCAGCGATCCTGTTGACTCCGTTGCTGAGGGAGGATTTGGTCGTGGCAGACTTGCTTGCGCTGGAGCAAAATGTCTTTCTCGTCTCAGGTACTGCCGATCCCCATTACCATCAGCCTGCAATCGAAAGAATCATGACTTCCAAGCCAAATATCCATCGGTATCTGCCACAAAACGCAAAGCACTCCCTAGACATCGGTCTGCAGGTTGATCTTTCCCTACAAGTCTTGCAGTCTATTATGGAGGAACTTGGCTGTTTTTTGGACAAGTCGCTGGACATTTGCTCTACTAATTGACATGAACAAACGGGAAAATGTTTAAGCAAAACGCTTCGATACCCGCTTCAGTGCTTTTTTCATTTGCTTGCGTCTGCATTGCAACACTTTTTGGATGAATTTTTTTTCGGACTTTTTCAAAAATCCTTTCGGTACCCTTTTGATCGCTTTTTTGATTTCTGAGGTAGGCAAAGATTGGATTTTTTTCACCATCTTGGCAAGCTGCTTTCGATTTTCCTGTGTGAAACGTTTCAATCCGTAGGGAATTCGTTGCTTCTTTTTGTCTCCGGTATGCAAGCAGAATTTGTATGCTTTTTTACAGGAGAACTTATTCTTTGCTCTGCGAAAATTCCATTTATCAGGATTGCCAAACAATGACATGCCATGATCGATGCCATACCATTTGTATTTCTTCCATGATTTTCTTCGGTAGAGAATCAAGTTGCGATTCGAACGGTCCGGGTTAAGAATCCATGTATCGAAAGCCACCAAACGCGCTAATTTTTTGGCATTTTTGATATACTTGTGCGGTTTTTTCTTTACGTAAGACTTCGCCTTTTTCCAAGGAATAACCTTCCTGGCATTGGCTTCGATAGAGACAAGCCCGCGTCTCACATACCCTCGTGGTCCTCTTACACGAGCCTGTAAAACTTTTGCAACGGGTAACCCGAGTTTTTTGGCCAAGTATGCAGCAATGTATTCGTTTGCGACAAGAATACGATAACTCTTACGATGATGTGTCCAAACATTTGATTTAAAGTATCCTTTCCGATTTTTCCGTTTGCGAACCCTCCAAATCAACCGACCGTAACGCTTGCGCAAGTGCTTTCGATAATGCCATTTTAATTTCACCACACTTGTCACCCCTGTCCTGTTTCTTACAGTATACGAGTCTGGATTCCAATTGGTGAAACCAAACAGCCAACACCTCCCGTTTTTGGGTATAAGAGGTGTTGGCCGTTTAGAGGTGCTGCTTCGCTGTTCTTTTACCGAAGCGGGATAAAAATTTCGTACGTGTTCTCGACCCGAGCAGACTCATGCACAGAAGGAACGTACCGTTGATCGTAGCGCTCCATACGAAGAGCATACTCATCTACCTGATGGTCACTTGCTTTGAGCCAACCAAACAAACTGTGGTACGTGTTTTGGACCTGTTCCATCGGTCCTGTGTGGGTAAAGCGGGCGTATGTCTTCGCTGGAATCGTAAACCCGATCATGCCCTCAGGGATATACTCGAAACGCTCAACTTCCACTACAATGTACTCAGTATACATTTGGTACGTTCGATTCTCGTCGCTGATGTCGTAACGAACATCTGGAGAAATCACGAGAGGAATCTCATCCTGGCGCTTCAAAAAAGTCTCCCACAGCTTTGGCATGTATTCCACAAGCATCGGAAACGAACCAGAGAAGCTAAGTCCAACCAGATGCTTTTGCGGTACGTGAATAATCGTCCCTTCCATGTCTCCACCTCATCAGCTGCATTTTCCTTCGTATTTTGACAGGAGGTGGAAAAATCCTGCAAAAAAATCAAAAAAAGCACCTCCTGCATCAGCTAGGAAGTGCTCCCTTCTTTTCCTTCTTTATTCAAACGCTTTTTTCATCGCTTGGTAGCTTGCTTCTATCGTCCGTTCGATATCTTCATCAGTATGTGCCAAGGAAACGAACATACCCTCAAACTGGGACGGCGGGATCATGATGCCTTCCTCCAGCAGATAGCTAAAGTATGCCGAGAAACGCTCCAGATCGGATGTTTTCGCTGTTTCGTAGTTGATAACTGGCGTCTCTGTGAAGAACAGGCAAACCATGGAGCCTACGCGATTGAGCGTGTGCGGAATGCCCAGCTTCTTGGCATTGTCAGCCAAGCCTTCAGCCAAACGAGCGGACATCTTCTCCAAGCGCTCGTAAGCGCCTGGTTTGCTGAGCTCCTGCAAAGTAGTCAAGCCTGCTGCCATCGCCAAAGGATTACCCGACAGCGTCCCTGCCTGATAGATTGGTCCTGCTGGAGCCACTTGCTGCATGATCTCCCGTTTGCCGCCGTATGCACCTACTGGCAAGCCACCGCCGATGACTTTCCCCATCGTTGTCAAATCAGGGGTAATGCCGTACAGCTCTTGTGCACCACCCAATGCTACACGGAAGCCAGTCATGACTTCATCGAAAATGAGCAGTGTCCCATGTTTCTCCGTAATATCACGCAGTCCTTCAAGGAAGCCAGGCTGTGGAGGAACAACCCCCATGTTGCCGCCGATTGGCTCCACAATAACTGCTGCCAGATCATCGCCAAACGTTTCAAATGCCAGTTTGACGCTTTCCAGATCATTGTAAGGAACCGTAATCGTGTTGTGTGCTGTTCCTTCTGGTACGCCTGGGCTGTCTGGAAGTCCTAGTGTAGCCACACCGGAACCAGCCTTGATCAACAAGCTGTCGGCATGACCATGGTAGCAGCCTTCGAACTTCATGATTTTGTTGCGTTTGGTATAGCCACGCGCGAGGCGCAGAGCGCTCATCGTCGCCTCTGTACCGGAGTTCACCATACGCACGACTTCTACAGATGGCACGATCTCACAAACGAGCTTTGCCATTTCCGTTTCCCGCTCAGTCGGTGCGCCAAAGCTGGTTCCAAGCGCAGCTACTTCCGTAATCGCTGCAAGGACACGCGGATGCGCATGTCCCAAGATCAATGGACCCCACGAGCCGATGTAGTCAATATAGCTGTTACCATCCACATCAAAAATACGGGAGCCTTCTCCTTTTGCGATGTAAACAGGATTGCCTCCTACGCTCTTAAAAGCACGAACCGGACTGTTTACTCCGCCTGGTATGTAATGCTGTGCTTCTGCAAATAACTGAGTAGATTTTTCTCTATTCATCTCGTGCTCACCTCGCCAGCCATTTTGCAACATCTTTTGCATGGTACGTAATGATCAAATCTGCACCTGCGCGCTTGAAACCAACCAACGTTTCCATAACGATACGCTCTTCATCGATCCAGCCATTCAGAGCCGCCGCTTTTACCATAGAATACTCTGCACTCACATTGTAAGCCACGATCGGCAGGTTGAAGTTCTCACGCAGACGAAAAACCATGTCCATGAAAGCAAGACCTGGCTTCACAATCAAGAAGTCCGCGCCTTCTTTTACATCGGAAGCTGCCTCGCGAAGACCTTCACGTGCATTGGCCGCGTCCATTTGATAGCTTTTGCGATCGCCGAATTGTGGAGTCGAGCCTGCCGCATCGCGGAACGGTCCGTAGAAGGCAGAAGCGTATTTCACCGCATAGGACATGATCGGAATGTGCTCAAAGCCAGCCTCGTCCAAAGCTTCACGGATTGCAATCACGAAACCATCCATCATGTTGGAAGGTGCAATAATATCAGCTCCAGCTTTTGCTTGAGAAACCGCGGTCTGACCCAAAAGCTTCAATGTTTCGTCATTCACGACTTCGCCTTCGTGAATCACACCACAGTGACCATGATCGGTGTATTCACACAGGCACGTATCTGCAATCACGATCATTTCTGGATGGGCTTCCTTGATCAGACGCATTGCCTGTTGGGTAATCGCATCATCATTGTACGCCTCTGTTCCACATGCGTCTTTATGTGTTGGTACCCCAAACATCAAAACAGCTTGAATTCCCAGAGCTACGATTTCCTTCATCTCTTCGGCTAGTGTGTCCAAGGAGAGCTGATACACACCTGGCATGGACGGAATCTCATTCTTAATACCAGTTCCTTCCACTACGAACAACGGATAAATCAAGTCTTCCACCCGTACGTGGTTCTCCCGCACCAGATTGCGCATTGCCGCGCTTTTGCGAAGACGGCGATGACGGTCAAATGTTTGTGCCATGTCGATTCCCTCCCAGATTCTCTATGATAGCTGCTAGTAAACCTTCCACGGTGTACTCACTCGCTACCACATGAACAGAAAGCCCGTTTTGTTTTGCTGTATCTGCCGTTATTGGTCCGATACAGGCTATCTGAACATGCTTGAGCCAGTCAAGCGATGTATAGGGCTCCATCGCTGCCATAAAATGCGTCACCGTTGAAGAGCTGGTAAACAAGATGATATCGATGAGACCTTGCTGGAGCTTTTCCGCTGCGTCTGGGGCCTGCTCTGCATCAATGACAGTGTGATACACGTCTACTTCAGTCACAGCAAGTCCCAAGCGAGCCAACTCCTTTGGCAGTGCCTTGCGGGCAATATCTGCACGAGGCAGCAGAACGCGCTGACCAGGAAGCAGTTGATCATACAAGCTCGACAGCAAGCCTTCCGCCACGTAATCAGACGGGATGACAGCTACCTCGAGCCCGTGATGCTCAAGCACCTGAGCCGTCTTCGGGCCGACCGCAGCAATTTTGCCAGTGAACGCATCGAGTCCTACCCCGACCTCGCGCATGCGCTCCAAGAAGAAGCGCACGCCATTCACACTCGTGAAGACTACCCAGTCGTATGTTGGCAACTGGGTGATGGCTTCGTCGAGCTTGGCAGTGTCCGTCGGCGGCATCATTTTTAACAGAGGAAATGCGTATGCTTCTCCACCTAACCGCTCGATCTGTTCAACGAGCTCGCGAACTTGACTTCTCGCCCGCGTGACCATGATGCACTTGCCAGTCAGCGGCTTGTGCGATCCGTGGACAATCATTGCTCATTCTCCCGCAAGACTTGCGCAAGTACCTCTCCTGCTCCCTGTGCCAAGAGGGCTTCTGCCACTTGAATGCCCAGCGCTAACGGATCTTGGCCAGTCGCCGTGTTTTTGAATATTTGCTTCCCATCTGGGGAGCCAACCATTCCTGTCAAAGTAATTTCATTGTTCTCACCAACTGTCGCATATGCGCCAATCGGCACCTGACAGCCGCCTTGGAGTTTGTGCAGGAAGCTGCGCTCTGCTGTTACCGCCAAACGCGTCGGTGCGTCATCAAACTGCTTCAAGAGAGCGAGTGTCTCCTCATCGTCTGCACGGCATTCGATGGCAAGCGCACCTTGACCGACTGCTGGCAAGCTGATTTCAACAGGCAGGAACTGCGAGATTTCCCCTTCAAAATTCACGCGCTCAAGTCCAGCCGCAGCGAGGATGATCGCATCAAAATTACCTTCCGCAAGCTTGCGCATGCGCGTATCAATATTTCCACGCAGAGATTCAATCTGAATGTCAGGGCGATGTGCGAGAATTTGTGCAGAACGGCGCAAGCTACTAGTCCCTACCAAAGCTCCTTGTGGCAGTTCATCCAACGTCTTGCCATCCTTGGAAAGCAGAACATCCCGAGGATCAACACGCTTCGGGATCGCGCCGATTACCAAGCCCTCTGGCAATTCAGCCGGCATATCCTTCAAGCTGTGTACCGCAAAATCGGTTTCCTTATCGAACAAGGATTGCTCGATTTCTTTGACAAACAGCCCTTTTCCGCCTACTTTGGACAAGGTCACATCGAGGATTCGATCGCCTTTTGTCACGATTTCATGCAATTCAAAATCAGCTTCAGGTGCGAACCCCTTCAGTTGATCTACGACCCAATTCGTTTGAGTGAGCGCCAATTTGCTGCGACGCGTTCCCACTTTCCATTTTCCCATGACAGCCTCCTTGATGAGCAGCCCCTACCACCAGTCGTGAAATGTAGAAGTAGTGAAGCCTAAAAAATTGATAAGTAGTAACAAAAACGCCAGAACGTTCCACTGCGCGAGTCTGCGCATCTGCACCGTATCCCGATAGCGTTGGTACAGCCATAGCGAATAAATCGCAAGAACCAACATGGAGAGCACTACTTTTGAATCTAGCAGAAATTTCTCCGGCAAAACCATTTTACCCCATATGATCCCTAATACAATCGAGAGCAAGAGCATCGGTACACCCAGCATGTTCATTCGGTACGCGTAGCCTTCCAGTTGATCAAGGCTGGGCAAACGCCTGAGCAACGGCGACCAGCGTCTTTCCTTGAGCATTTTGTGCTGAAGCAGGTACATGGCCGAGAAGATCATGGAGAGCGAGAACGCCCCGTAGCTGAACATGGCCAGTGTCACATGTGTCAACAATAGCTCAGAGGTCAAGATACTCGATACAGCCTCAATCGGCGTTTCCGGCAAAAACATCGACATGACGAGCACGACGAATCCGATAATATTAGTAAAAAAAACCAGCAAATCAATCCGAAAAAAATAGTGAATGATAAGCGACAAGCCTACCAGCACCCATGAATAAAAAAAGAGCGTCTCAAACAGCGTAATGACTGGAAAATACCCCTTCATGACTGCTTGCGAGACAAAAAATGCGGTTTGCAAGGCCCAAACGACAACAAGCAACCCGAAAGCCAGACGATTGACTTTCCGGTTGCTTTGCAAGAAGTCGTTAAAATAGAAGAGAACACTTGCAGCGTAGAGAAAGATCGTCAAGTCGTAGATCCATCTCACCTCGGCCATGCACTCTCTCCCCCACTTTCCCAATCGGTTTCTAACAGTAGCAGATAGATTGTCAGGTCAGCTTAGTCAGGGAACCGGGAGGCCAATACCTGCTCCCGAGAAGAAGATGTCTGTTTATTTTTATCGTTAGCCCAGATTGCTTCCTGTTCTTTTCGCTCCAGGATCTCCTCCAACGCAAACATTTTCTCGAAAATATCCAGTACTTCTTCCCCATCTTTGGTAGCTGCCATTTCTTTTAAACGCACGACCGGATCGTGCAACAGTTGATTGACAATACCCTTGGTTGTCTTGCGGATGATGTGCATCTCCCGCTCAGACAGATTCGGCAGCTTGTTTTCGATTTTTCGCATCGCTTCGCTTTGGATCGTATTTGCCTTGTCACGCAGTGCAGCGATGAGTGGCGCCACGCCAAGCGTCTGATACCAGGTCGTGAATGCCACGATCTCTTCTTGAATCATGACATCCAGACGTTCCGCTTCACGAGAACGTTCCGCAACGTTACTCGCAACGATGCCCTCGAGATCGTCAATATCATATAAAAAGACGTTATCAAGATCATGCAAGTCAGGATTCAGGTCGCGAGGAACTGCGATATCCACCATGAACAACGGACGATGCTTCCTTTGTTTCATGATTGGGGCCAGTTCTTTTTTGCCGAGGACATAACCTGTCGCTCCGGTCGAACTGATGACGATGTCTGCTGTGAGCAGTGCCTCTGGCAACTGCTCCATCGTACAGGAGTCACCCTTGAACTTTTCTGCCAAAAGCTGTGCTCGCTCCAATGTACGATTCGCTACCATGACGCGTTCCGAACCATTTGCGTGCAGGTGCTTGGCTGTCAGCTCGCTCATTTTGCCCGCTCCGACGATCAGGACAGACTTCCCTGCGAAGGAACCGAATATCTTTTTCCCCAGTTCGACAGCAGCGTAACTGACAGAAACCGCGTTTTGTCCAATCGCTGTCTCTGTGTGGGCACGCTTGGCGAACGTAATCGCTTGCTTGAACAAGGTATTAAAGACAGTCCCTGTCGTTTGACGCTCCTGCGCCAACAGGAACGCATCCCGGACTTGTCCGAGGATTTGTGTTTCTCCCATTACCATCGAATCAAGACCGGAAGAGACTCGGAACAAGTGCTCGATTGCCTGTTCGTTCTCTTTTATATAGAGATGATCCTTAAATTGTTCTTTCTCCACGCCGAACCATTCTGCCAAAAAGCGGCGAGTATAGTCTCGGCCAATATTCGCCTGGTCACAAACGACGTAAATTTCTGTCCGATTGCACGTTCCCAGGATGATACATTCTGCGATACTCTTCGTCTGGGAGAGAAGATGAAGAGCGCGTGCTGTCCCATCGTCGCTGAATGTAAACTTTTCGCGAATTTCGACAGGGGCTGTTTTGTAGTTTAAACCCAGCAAAAGAATATCCATAATGTCCTCCCAGAATAACAAACCTGTTAGCGGCATATGTAAAATGCACTATTATTATATCATTATGTCCCGAATCGGATAGGAGTAATTGTGAAAAATTTATTAACGGAGTGTACTTTGGGTATATCCCAGATAATCCGCTTGCGTTCCTTCTAGGAATACCTTATGATGTCGGCTATACATGAAAGCAGAAGAAAAATTGTGAAAATGCCAGAAAGGAGAGGAAAGAAGCTTTGAGAAAACCATGGATGGCAGACATAACGCTGCTCCTCGTCGCTTTTATCTGGGGAACCACGTTTTTGATCGTACAGCAGGCAATCGCATCGCTGCCTCCCAATACGTTTAACGCCGTACGCTTTACCATTGCTGCGTTATTTTTATTGATCATCTATTTCATCCGCAATCGTCATCGTAGGCAGACCTCTGAATGGAAAGGGCCACTGCTTCGTGCCGGCGTCATCCTCGGCTTTTGGCTCTGTCTGGGATACGCCTTGCAGACCGTAGGACTTTTGTATACAACACCTTCCAAAGCTGGCTTTATCACTGGTTTATCCGTCGTATTAGTGCCGCTCTTCTCGTTTTTGCTTTTGCGTGAGCGCGTCAAACCTTTCGCTATCGTCGGTGTGATTCTAGCAGCGTTCGGCTTGTATTTGCTGACGCAGAATCAGTCGTTTGCCTTTAATCTCGGTGATGCCCTGGTATTCGTCGGTGCCATCTGCTTCGCCATGCAAATCGTCTCTACCGGCAAATTCGCACCTCATTTTGCAGCATTGCCCCTTGCTATTACGCAATTAGGTACGGTAGGTGTAATGAGCTGGCTGTACGCCTTTTTCTTCGAGGATTGGAGTCGTGCTTTTGATCCGGCGATCTTGTTCATACCCGAGGTGGCCTTTGGTTTGATCATCACTTCTATTTTCGCCACGGCACTGGCCTTTCTCGCGCAGACGGCCTTGCAAAAACAAACCAGCTCGACGAGGGTCGCTCTCATTTTTGCTTTGGAACCCGTATTTGCCGCACTCACCTCATACGTCTTTATTCATGAAGTCCTGAGTGGAAGACAGTTGACCGGATGTCTCCTGATTTTTGCCGGCATGATTCTGGCTGAGCTGCCGATTCAAGAATGGTTGCGGAATTTCCGTCAGAGAAAACCAAATGACGGTCGTGAATCTGCCTGATGCGAAAAGCAAAAAAGTTCCTTCTCCCCTGCGGGAAAGGAACTTTTTTTATGAGCTCTTCTTGACCTCTAGCATTACGGCATCCACAAAAAGCTGCATGACTGGTCCGCACACTTCTTGCGGGTAACGCTCCGTTCGTTTGAGCCACCGCTTGAGCCGGAGCAGATGATACGCCGCTTGTGGCAGTCGCCCTCTTGTCCCATGATCAATGAGAGCGACTGCCGACAGACCGACCTTGGTCCATAGATGGAACTTCTCCACCCACGGCCTCGTTTCTTCTGCAAGCTTCTGATTCGTCATCCCTGCCAACAGCTTGTCAGCCGCCGCTTCCATCTTTTGGAAAAGAGCCGTCAAGTCCGCAATGGCTTTTTGCCGATCTCCCTGCAAAAAATGAAAGCGGAAGGTCAGGATCGCTTCTAGCAATCGTGGCGATTCCACCTCGCATAAAAACGAGCTTTGCACGTTATTCGCAAAGGTGAAGAAAGCATCCGCATCCTTTTGTCCCGCTACTTCCTCTACGGCTTGTTTCCATACCGTTTCAGGATCGTAGCCGATCGGATCTCGTAAATAAGCTGCCGTCGTAATCAAAGGAATCTTCGAGCATTCTGGTCTAGACATCGCATTCGCCACATAGCCTGCTGCATATTGCCATAAGTCAGGGTCACGATGACGCAATGGACCGATATGTAGTTCGTTCGCCATCGCCAAATCATTCACCGGGTAGTTGTCCCAATAAAATGGCTGATGACCCGAGTACTCTTGAAAACGAATCGCATCGCCGTCTGTCAGATAGGGCGAGCAGACGAATCGTCCCGTCCAAAACAAATCGATTTCTATCGGCAAATGCTGGCCGAGGTACATGATGTACGCTTCTTTTCCAATCCCGTTGTATTGTGTAGGACAGACCACCAGCTTGACTGGATCGCCCCAGCTACTTATCAAATCCCACACATAAAGCGTCGTATGGGCATGCGCTTCCGCCAAATGGGAAAACTCGGCTAGATCCTTCTCATGTAACAGGTGCATGGGAATATCATCGAACAATAGTGCAAAGTAACGCACACCACGATCGTACAAATCCCGATACTTCCTGCCCAACAGCTCCAAATGCTGACGATTCGTATATTCCATGCTGAGTCCAGGACCCAAGCAATAAATAAACTGCATGTTGCAAGTCTGTGCCCGCTGGATCAGCTCGTCTAACTGTTGATTGGCTTTCGCAGGAAGCGGCTCCATCCAGCGTTCCCGCAGATACTCGTCATCTTTTGGGGCATAGAAATACGCATTGTAATCATGTCGGTGCAAAAAGTCGATCATATCCAGCCGCTCTTCATGTGTCCAAGGTGTTCCATAAAAGCCTTCGATCACACCACGTACAGCAAAGCAAGCACTCCCGCTCACTCAGATGCTCCCTTCCCCACGACGAATTGGGTCTAAGAATTACTCATTGGCTGGAGCAGTCTCCTCAGCCTTGCTAGCCGTCTCCTTGGCTATTTCCTCGCCAGCACGGATACGACGCATGATTTCTGCCCACAGTTCATCCTTGCCTTGACCTGTCTCTGAGGAAAATACAATAATCGTATCATCCCCGCGCAAATTCAGGCTTTGACGGATGATCTTCGTATGCTGCAGCCAACGCCCACGAGCGATTTTATCACCTTTCGTCGCTACAACTACGGTAGGAATCCCGATTTGCTTACACCAATCGTACATTGCAATATCGTCTTTGCTCGGAGCATGGCGAATATCGACCAGTTGAATAATGAATCGAAGCTCTTTCCGGTTTTTCAAATAGCCCTCGATCATTTTTCCCCATTGTTCCTTGATTGTCTTCGCTACCTTTGCATACCCATAACCCGGGAAGTCAACGAAGTAGAGCATTTGATTGACACGGAAATAGTTCAATGTCTGGGTTTTACCCGGACGAGAACTAATCCGGGCAAGACCTTTGCGGTTCATCATTTTATTGAGCAAGGATGATTTTCCTACGTTAGAGCGTCCTACCAGCGCGATCTCATGGAGACCATCAGTCGGATACTGCTTTGGTCCAACCGCACTGATAATAAACTCTGATGATGTTACCTTCATGCTTTGTCACCTACTGGCTGTTTAGTTAGCGCGTGACGCAGCACTTCATCTAAATGATCAACTGGATAGAATGTCAGTTCACCGCGTACGCTCTCCGGGATATCCTCGATATCCTTCTCGTTGTCTTTTGGCAAAATGATCGTGGTTAAACCTGCACGGTGAGCAGACATGCATTTTTCTTTCAGCCCGCCAATGGGTAGAACCCGACCTCGCAACGTAATCTCCCCGGTCATCCCCACTTCTTTTTTCACAGGGATTTTCGTGAGGGCGGATACGAGCGCGGTTGCCATTGTAATCCCAGCAGAAGGACCGTCTTTTGGAATCGCCCCTTCTGGAAAGTGGATGTGGATATCGTTCTTCTCGTGGAAGGACGGATCAATTCCCCACTGCTCTGCACGGGAGCGAATATAGCTGAATGCTGCCTGCGCAGATTCCTTCATGACGTCACCCAGTTTCCCTGTCAGGGTGAGCTTTCCTTTTCCAGGCAAAATGCTGACTTCTACATTCAGCGTATCTCCGCCTGCTTGTGTCCAAGCCAGACCCGTAACAGAGCCGACTTGATCTTTTTTCTCCGCCAGTCCATAGCGGTAGCGCGGTTTGCCGAGCAGTGCCTCCAACGTCTTGACCGTAACCACGACTCGCTTCTTCTCACCGCTCACGATCAGCTTGGCAGCTTTGCGGCAAACGTTAGCTGCTTCGCGATTGAGGTTGCGAACACCCGCTTCTCGCGTATACAGACGAACGAGCTTCAGCATCGCGTCGTCGTTCATTTTCAGCTTATCTTTGCCCAGACCGTGATCCTGCATTTGCTTCGGCAAGAGGTAATCACGCAAAATGTTCAGCTTTTCCAGTTCGGTATAGCTGGAAATCGAGATGACCTCCATCCGGTCCAAAAGCGGACGCGGAATCGTATCGAGACTGTTTGCGGTCGTAATAAACATGACGTTCGTCAAATCATAGGTCTCTTCGATATAGTGATCACTGAATTTATCATTTTGGTTTGGATCGAGTACTTCGAGCAGGGCAGACGCAGGGTCTCCACGGAAATCAGACGCGAGCTTGTCGATCTCATCCAGCAAAAAGACAGGGTTAATCGTGCCAGCTTGCTTCATACCTTGGATAATTCGACCCGGGAGAGCACCTACATACGTGCGGCGATGTCCGCGAATCTCTGCTTCGTCGCGTACTCCCCCCAAGGAGATGCGAACGAAATTACGCCCGATTGCACGCGCTACGGAACGAGCCAGAGATGTTTTCCCGACACCCGGAGGGCCTACCAGACAAAGGATCGGTCCACGCATGGAGTTTACCAGCTTTTGTACGGCCAAATACTCCAAGACACGTTCCTTCGGTTTATCCAAGCCGTAATGATCTTCATCGAGAACTTGCTGTGCATGAAGAATATCCAGATTGTCTTCTGTCGTCTTCGTCCAAGGCAGTGCAAACAAGGTATCGATATACGTACGGATGACCGAGCCTTCCGCAGAAGTCGCCGGCATCTTTTCCAGACGCTCGAGCTCCTTCTCGATCTTCGCTTTGATCCGCTCAGGAGCGTCCGATTTTTCAAGCTGAGCACGCAGCTCATCTACTTCGCCTTGGCGTCCGTCCTTATCGCCCAGCTCTTTTTGGATAGCTTTCATTTGCTCACGCAGGTAGTATTCCTTTTGCGTGCGCTCCATCTGTTTCTTCACGCGGTTGCCGATCTTGCGCTCCAGCTCAAGTACCTCGCGCTCGTTGTTCAAAATGGTCAAAAGAATTTCGAGACGTTCCTTGATGTTGGTCGTCTCCAAAATTTCTTGTTTGTCCTTCATCTTGAGCGGCAAATGCGAAGCAATCACATCTGCCAAACGTCCCGGTTCCTCAATGTCCTGCACAGAGGTTAATGTCTCCGGAGAAACCTTTTTGGACAGCTTGATGTACTGCTCAAAGTGGCCCAGCAAGGAACGCATTAAAGCTTCCACTTCATTTTGCTCTGTTTTTTCATCTTGCAAATATGTAATCGACACGACGAAATAATCTTCCTGTTGAAGATACTCCTCGATCTTCGCGCGCTGCAAGCCTTCTACCAATACACGGATTGTCCCATTCGGCAGCTTTAGCATTTGTTTCACACGCGCAACAGTACCAATACTGTAGATTTGCTCAGCATCTGGCTCTTCTATATGGACCTCTTCCTGTGTCGCAAGCAAAATCTTGTTATCGTCTACCATGGCTTGCTCCAATGCGCGGATGGACTTTTCCCGTCCAACGTCCAAATGGAGTACCATTGTCGGATAAACAAGCAATCCTCGCAACGGGAGAAGCGGTAATTCTCGTTTACCGGAACGTTCGCCCAAGCGGATGCACCTCTCCTTGTTGATCTACCCTCTTACAAAGAGCCTTATAACAGACAAAAACGGCCCTCAAAGCCGTTTTTTAAACGCCCGCCCGGCCCCAAAAAACGAGACAAAAAAGATCTCGCAATCATTTTTTGTGGAGCTCGTTTCAGGCCGGGCAAGGCCTCAGGCTCTTTGCAAGCAGAAGCTTTTTTCCATTGTAGCGCAAACACAATCCGATGTCTAATCCGCGAGCATACCCGACTGTTACAGGGATAGCGGAGAGGAAGCGAGATCCTCTGCTGGGATTTGCAAAGTAAATCCCGTCGCCTCTTCTTCTTGCATGGCAGCTTGCGGTACGGCTAGCTCGATTACCTCCGAGACAGTTGACACCGGTATGATTTCGATCCCTTTCATATCAGCAAAAATGCTTTGCCAGTTTTCCTGTGGAATGAGAACTCTGGTCGCCCCCGCTTGTTTGGCGGCCTCTACCTTCGCGACTACACCCCCAACCGGCTTTACCTTCCCATGAATACTCACTTCGCCGGTCATAGCCAGTAAATTATCGACAGGCAAATTCAAAATCGCCGAGTAGATTGCTGTAGCAATGGTAATGCCCGCAGAAGGCCCATCGACAGGGATACCTCCCGGAAAATTGATATGCAGATCATAATCATACGGGCGGACGCCCATTCTGTTCAGGACAGTCAAAACGTTTTCGATCGATCCTTTTGCCATCGACTTCCGGCGGATCGTCCGGCTGCGGGTGCCCATCTCCTCTTCCTCAGCCATTCCTGTCATCGCCATTCGACCTTGACCAAGAATAACTGCGGGGGAAGCAGTCACTTCCAGCTCCATCACACTCCCCATGTTCGGACCGTAGACAGCAAGACCATTAACCAATCCGACCTGCGGCGTATCATGCACCTGTTTTTCGGGGCGAGGCGATTTTTGACTGCTGTGCATCACCCATTCCACATCGGCAGCATGGATGTCTTGGCGATCTTCCGTCAAGGCAATTCCCGCAGCGATTTGCAGTGTATTGATCGCTTCACGTCCATTGGTCGCATAGCGCTCGATCACGGAAACTGCGCCGTCTTCTATAGTCATATTCATTTTAGGCACGGCCGTACGCACGATACTCCCGATTTCTCCAGCCTTTAATGGGCGGAAAAAGATTTCCAGGCAACGGGAACGAAGCGCAGCAGGCAGTTCTTCTGGAAGCCTCGTCGTCGCTCCCACCAGACGGAAATCAGCGGGCAAACCGTATTTGAAAACGTCATGAATATGCGAAGGAATTTGGTTATTTTCCTCGCTGTAGTAAGCACTCTCTAGCATGACTTTGCGGTCTTCGAGAACCTTCAGTAACTTATTCATCTGCACAGGATGAAGTTCCCCTATTTCATCAAGAAAAAGCATGCCACCGTGCGCTTTCGTCACAGCGCCTGGCTTTGGTTGCGGGATACCCGCCTGCCCAAGCGAGCCTGCCCCTTGATAAATCGGATCATGTACAGAACCGATTAACGGGTCAGCAATCCCGCGCTCATCAAAACGAGCAATCGTCGCATCGATTTCAATAAACTTGGCATCAGAAGAAAACGGCGATAGCTGATTTTTCTTCGCTTCTTCCAACACGACCCTAGCCGCTGCGGTCTTGCCTACACCAGGTGGCCCATAAATAATGACATGCTGTGGGTTGGGACCACACAAAGCGGCACGCAACGCACGAAGCCCATCTTCCTGTCCGACAATTTCTTCCAAAGTCGCTGGTCTTGTTCTCTCTGACAGAGGCTCTGTCAACGCAACCATTCTCATTTTACGAATGGAATCAAGATCCTTGCGCGATTCCTTTTCGGTTGAGGTTTTCGTGTTTCTCTGCGCTCGCAGCAAGTTCCAAAAGTAGGTGCCGATCACGATACCAACAACCACTTCAATGACAGCAATGACCAATGTCGTATAGTCCATATGCAGTCCCTCCCATGCGTCTTCGCTTGCGGTCAGCTTTTGTCCCCCGAAGTGAGGGAACACGTTCATGACCGTTTTGTGCATATGTAAAGCTTCTCTTGAACGATATCAAGTAGTATTGCCCCGCAAGCGTAGACGTAAACCAACAACAAAAAAACCACCTCGCTTATCACGAGATGGTCTGTGTAGACAATACTTATGCTGTTTCTTCGTGCAATTCCTGGCCTTCTTTGGTCAACAGTTGCGGCTTCACTTTGTCGCGAACCGTTTCTTCAGTAATGACGCACTTGTTGACGTCTTCTCTGGAAGGCAGTTCATACATCATGTCGAGCATGATTTGTTCGATAATCGCACGCAGTCCGCGCGCACCAGTATTGCGCTTAATCGCTTCTTTGGCGATTTGCATGAGCGCACCGTTATCGAACTCCAGCTCAACACCGTCGAGACTCAGCAGTTTTTGGTACTGTTTCACCAAAGAGTTTTTCGGCTCTGTCAGGATACGCACAAGCGTCTCCTCATCCAGCGGCTCCAGAGTAGCAAGTACTGGCAAACGACCGACAAACTCCGGAATCAGACCAAATTTCAGCAGGTCTTCCGGCAAAATGTATTTCAGGTATTCTCCTGCTTTCAGATCGCCTTTTACGCCATCGCCGAAGTCTGCACCAAAACCGATGACTTTTTTACCCAAACGACGCTTGATAATCTGCTCGACGCCATCAAATGCACCACCGCAGATGAACAAAATGTTCGACGTGTCGATTTGGATGAACTCTTGATGAGGATGCTTGCGTCCGCCTTGTGGTGGAACACTTGCAACCGTACCCTCCAAAATTTTCAAAAGCGCTTGCTGAACGCCTTCACCAGATACATCACGCGTGATAGATGGGTTTTCCGATTTGCGGGCTACCTTATCAATCTCGTCGATGTAAATGATTCCTTTTTCAGCCTTCTCAACATCATAATCAGCAGCCTGGATGAGCTTGAGCAAGATGTTTTCAACGTCTTCACCCACATAGCCTGCCTCTGTCAGAGAAGTTGCGTCCGCAATCGCGAAAGGTACATTCAGAATGCGCGCCAATGTTTGCGCGAGCAATGTTTTTCCGCTACCAGTCGGACCGATCAACATGATGTTGGATTTTTGCAGCTCCACATCCTCGATCTTCGCCCCGGAATTAATCCGTTTGTAGTGGTTGTACACCGCTACAGACAAGGACTTCTTCGCCATATCCTGACCAATGACATAGTCATCCAAGATTTTGCGAATTTCCACTGGCTTTGGAATTTCTTTCATATCGATTTCTTCTTCAGTGCCCAGTTCTTCCTGTACAATTTCATTGCACAGTTCGATACATTCGTCACAAATGTAAACACCAGGACCAGCTACCAGCTTGCGCACCTGTTCCTGGGACTTGCCGCAGAAGGAACACTTCAGTTGGCCTTTGTCGTCGTTAAACTTAAACATGCGCTTCACCTCACAACGGGTCAGTTTTTGCGTTCAATAATAGAGTCAATCAATCCGTAGGCCTTTGCTTCTTCTGCACTCATGAAATTGTCGCGGTCTGTATCTTGCTCTACGCGTTCATAAGGCTGACCTGTCCGCTCAGACAAAATCTCATTTAGCTGGCGCTTCGTTTTCATAATCCACTCCGCATGAATGCGAATGTCTTCTGCTTGCCCACGCACACCACCGAGCGGTTGGTGAATCATCACTTCGGCATTTGGCAGAGCGAAACGCTTGCCTTTTGCACCCGCAGCCAACAGGAACGCACCCATGCTGGCAGCCATGCCCACACAAATCGTGGACACATCCGGTTTGATGTACTGCATGGTGTCATAGATGGCCATTCCTGCTGTAACAGAACCACCTGGAGAGTTTATGTATAGCGATATGTCTTTGTCCGGATCTTCCGCCTGCAAGAAAAGCAGTTGAGCGACGACCAGATTGGCGATTTCATCATCAATCTCGGTGCCCAACAGAATAATCCGGTCTTTCAGGAGGCGCGAGTAAATATCGTAGGAGCGCTCTCCCCTGCTTGTTTGCTCGATGACCATAGGGATTAGCATTATGTATTTTCCTCCTTTGCCGAAAAAAGTCAATGGTGGAAAAACAAGGCACGATACACTCGTGCCTTGTGGTCTTGACAGCCAGCGTCAGGGTTAGCCTGCCCACTGACCAATCATGCGTTCTTCTAAGCTTATGCTGTTACTTTGCTTTCTGCAACCAGCAAATCTACTGTTTTGCGAGTTTGCACATCGCGGTACAGAGCAGCCATGCCATCTTGTGCAGAGAAGATTTTGCGCAGCTCATCAGCTGGGCGGCCGTATACGCCAGCCAGTTTATCCAGTTCTGCGTTTACGTCTTCTTCTGTTGCTTCGATGTTTTCTGCTTTGCCGATTGCTTCCAAAGTCAAGGAAGTGCGAACGCGGGATGTTGCGTCTGCACGCAATTGATCACGCAGTTGGCTCTCATCCATGCCGGAGAACTGGTAGTACAGTTCCAGCGTCATGCCTTGGTATTGCAGACGTTGACCAAATTCATTTACCATTTGATCCAATTCATGCTCAACCATTACTGCTGGCAAATCGATCTCAGCGTTTTCAGCTGCTTTCAGAACGAGCTGCTCACGAACATATTGATCTTTTTCTTGCGCTGTTTTTTCTTCGAGTTTTTTCTTGGTGTCTGCTTTCAGCTCTTCCAGCGTGTCGAACTCGCTCACATCTTTGGCAAACTCATCATCCAAAGCAGGCAGGTTTTTGCGCTTCAGGCTGTTCAGCTTCACTTTGAATACCGCTTCTTTACCAGCGAGGTTAGGAGAGTGGTACTCTTCAGGGAAAGTTACGGTAATTTCTTTTTCTTCGCCGATGTTCAAGCCAGCCAGTTGCTCTTCGAACCCTGCGATGAAAGTACCGGAACCCAGTTCCAGAGAGTAATCTTCCGCTTTACCGCCTTCAAAAGCTACTCCGTCTTGGAAGCCTTCGAAATCGATTACAGCGATATCGCCTGTTTGTGCGGCACCCTCTTCTACTGCAACGAGCTCAGCATGACGCTCTTGCATACGCTTCAGTTCAGCGTCAACGCTCTCTTCTGTTACAGAGAAGTCTTTTTCTTCGATGGACAGACCTTTGTAGTCGCCCAGCTTTACTTCAGGCTTCACAGTTACAGTCGCTTTGAAGATCAGGTTTTTCCCTTGTTCCATTTGCGTTACGTCTACTTCTGGACGATCTACTGGCTCGATACCAGCTTCACGAACAGCTTGTCCGTATGCAGTTGGAAGCAGAATGTCAAGAGCGTCTTGGTACAGAGATTCTACACCAAAACGGGATTCGAACATTTTGCGTGGTACTTTTCCTTTACGGAATCCTGGAACTTGAACTTTTTGAACCACTTTTTTAAACGCTTGATCTAATGCTGCGTCTACTTGCGTAGCATCTACTTCAACCGTCAGGACTCCCTGGTTATTCTCTACCTTTTCCCAATTTGCTGCCACGTAAACTTCCCCTCCTAAATCGAATCAACAGAACATCGCCAGCCGCGCCATGGTATCTTCGCAGGCTCGGATGATAATATTCTAGCCATTATAACCATTCTAGTATAGCACAAATCTTTTAGTTTTCAAGAAGACCTGATTGGTCGACGAACAGAATAGTTCCCTCCCAATTGTGAAACCAGGTTGCCTACATGATCATAAAACGCCACGGATATGTAAACTTCTGTCGGACTCGTTCCTGTCTCTTCTAAATGAGCATATGTCGGTACGTGGAAACCGCGCGGCATTTGCAGGCTGCCCGGATTCAGAAACAAGATGTCTCTCTCTACGCCACAGACAGGTACATGAGAGTGACCGAATACGACTACATTTGCTCCGACCTCTTCTGCACGGTAATGAAGGCGCAGAAGAGAGCCTTTTACTCCGAAAAGATGTCCGTGCGTTTGCAGGATGTGAAGGTCTCGCCATTCGGTCTCTTGCTCAGTCGGCACCTCTTCTGTCGAATCGCAATTGCCTCGGACAAGCGTCATGTTGGAAAACGGCTCGCGCTGATGGTCGACACAAAAATCGCCACAATGCAAAATTTTTTCGACATGATGTCGGTTGACGACCTGGCTTACTTCCCGAACCAAGCCGTGGCTATCGCTCATGATGAGAATTCCCATCACGCCTCACTCTCCTGTTTTCTCTCTTGTCTACTTGATAATTTCAAGCAGTTGTTGCATGGCACGAGCGCGGTGGCTGATCTGGTTCTTTTCTTCTGGCATGAGTTCGGCCATCATTTTGTCCATCGATGGGATGTAGAATACCGGATCATATCCGAAGCCGTTTGTACCTTTTGGCTCACGCGCGATCACGCCCTCACAAGCGCCAGTGGCAATGATTGGCTCTTCGCCCGGAATCACCAACGCCAACGTACAACGGAAGCGAGCTGTGCGTTCCTGCGTCGACACCTCTTCCAGCTCTTTCAACAATTTACGCCAATTCTGCTCGTCTGTTGCATCTTCCCCGGCAAAGCGCGCGGAGTAAACGCCAGGGCGTCCTTCCAGCGCATCTACTTCCAGACCAGAATCGTCACCGAGGGCGGGCATATTCAAGTATGTAGAGATTTCGATTGCTTTTTTCAGGGCATTTCCTTCGAAGGTGTCCTTGTCTTCTACTACCTCTGGCACACCGTCAAATTCAGCGAGGCTAATTCCTTCCCAGCCTGCATCTGCAAACAGCCTGTTGAATTCTTTCACTTTTCCCTGGTTACGTGTTGCGAGAACGACTTTTTTTCGATTAGGCATGACTTTCCTCCGCTACTGATTGTGCAAAAGAGAGCGTAACATCTGCGAGCGCCTCTTTTTGACTGTTAATCAAGTTGTCAATGCCGACTTTTGCAAGGGCAATCATTTCTTGTAGCTGTTCAGGTGAAAACGGAGCATCCTCCCCTGTTCCTTGCAGCTCGACGAACTTTCCTTTTCCCGTCATAACGACATTCATGTCGACAATCGCTGTAGAATCTTCTTTGTAGTTGAGATCGAGCACTGCTTCCTCGCCGACTACTCCTACGGAGGTGGCTGCCAGGAAGTCGTTGAGCGGCAACTGTTTCCAGGTGCCACTATCCACCAGCTTTTGCATCGCGTCTACCATTGCTACGAAGGCTCCAGTAATCGAAGCTGTCCGTGTACCTCCGTCTGCCTGAATGACATCGCAATCCAACCAAATGGTGCGTTCACCCATTGCTTCCAGGTTCACAACGGAGCGCAGAGCACGTCCGATCAGACGCTGAATTTCCATTGTTCGTCCGCCGACTTTTCCTTTGGACGACTCACGCGCGTTGCGGGTCGCTGTTGCTCGGGGAAGCATGGAATACTCGGCTGTGATCCAGCCCTTCCCGCCACCACGCATAAAAGGCGGTACCCGGTCCTCCAAAGTCGCCGTACAAATCACCTTTGTGTCTCCGACTTCAATCAGGCACGATCCTTCTGCGTGTTTAATGTAATTGCGCGTAATCGTTACAGGGCGCAATTGATCATGGGCACGGCCATCCACTCTCATTCCAAGTTCCTCCTAAATCGCTTTGTTACACTCCGCTCATTATACCAGAGGCAGGAAACGATCTGCCACTGCACAAACGCCTCTTCCTTATTTACGTCAATTGCAAATATTCTTGTCACTTCCTCCCTCATACAAAAATTACTTGCGTCCATCAATAAATTTAAATATCATCTAATTAGATATTTGATTAATTTGATGGTAGGTGAATCTTCTTATGAGCTTCCTGTTTCTCTTGAAAAAGCCGAATTTACGGTGTCTTTTAACGGCCAATTTCTTAAGCGGAATCGGAGATTGGTTTAACAGCGTTGCTGTGCTCGCCTTGCTGCTCGAAATAACGGGAACAGCTATCGCTGTGGGCATTACCCTCGCACTACGTACGCTGCCTCACTTGATTTTTGGTCCGCTTGGTGGTCTAATGGCAGACCGTTTTGATCGAAAAAAAGTGATGGTCGCCTGTGATCTCGTTCGCGGATTCATTGCTCTTTCATTTCTGTTCGTGTCAGAAAAGTCAGATTTGTGGATCGTCTATGCGGGGACGTTCTTGTTGGTTGCCTTTTCGTCGCTCTACAATCCGGCTCGAATGTCCCTGCTCCCCAAAATCGTTGACCCTGAGGAATTGGCGACGGCGAACGCACTTGATCAAAGTATCTTTGGAATTGTCATGGCCATCGGTTCGTTGATCGGCGGTATTTTTGTTGCACTCTGGGGAAGTGATCTCGCTTTTCTTTTCAATGCCCTCTCCTTTTTCGCATCGGCTCTGTTTCTGGCTAGACTGAAGGTACACTCCTTCCCAGGCGATTCCGTTCATAACGTGCAACTGCGTCAGGCTGCTAAAGTCTCTACCTACGGAGAGGTGATCCGCGCCATCACATCCACACCGATTGTGTACGCCATCTTGTTGCTAAAAGCCGTATGGCCAATCGGCGGGGGGATTATCAATGTCCTGATCAGTGTCTATGCCTATCAAGTGTTTACTGCCGGTGAATGGGGAATTGGTCTGTTGTATGGTGCAATCGGACTTGGCTTCATCATCGGGGGGATGCTCGCTCAGCGCTTTCAACGATACTTTAACGAAGTGGCTGCGAGCAGCTTCGCTTTGGAAGGATTTGCACTGCTATTGACCAGCTTTTCACCCACGATTTATGTAACGGCACTGTTCTTTGCGCTCTCCACCGTCGCGGGAGGAATGGGGAACGCCAGCCTGAATACATTGATCATGCGCCATGTCACCCCCAGCTACCATGGCAGAGTATTTGCCTTGGATGCGACGATCTCAAACATCCTGATCGGTCTGTCCATGCTCCTTGGCGGTTGGATTCTGACGATGGCAGACCCACGCATAGTCGGCTTTGTGGCAGGTCTTTTTGTCACGATCCCATCGCTTGTGCTTGGACTTGTTATTCGGAGGGCCGTACGCGCTAGTGACGACGTACAATTGGCGAACAAAAGCCACGCTCGTTAATACGGGCGTGGCTCGTTTCTTACATCTGTATGGGATTGAGTTGAATCGGGCGGCTCACTGGCTTGGTGAACTCGCCACTGGCTAGCGGTTTCCCTTCCACCAGCAGCTGCACTTGCTTGGCTCCTGTCGTTTCTGTCAATGACAAGACAAGCGATTGCAGGGCTTCTGGGCTCGCTTCCTTGCCATCGTCATACTTGAGGATGTCACTGCTCAAATTGACCGTCACCAAATCTTTTTCCTGCTTCACATCCAGAACACGTGTCGTACGGAGCAAGGAACTAAAGAGCTGAGATCCTTGTTTCGGTCCTTTGATCAACTCTTCTACGGTTGCTTTGGCGATATCAGCCGTTTCAGGAACCAGGCGAGTGACTGGGACATAATACGTACGTGTATCATCCAACTGTCCTTGGAAATAAACCGTTACGCTGGAGGTATCTCCTGGTACCGCCCCATCGCCCAGTTCGAGATTGACTCCTTGATTCCGGTCTAATAGCGTTATGGGTGTTTTGGCTGCTGGCATTTCTGTCAACGGCGTTCCGTTCACCCAAATTTGCACAGTTTTGACGTTGCTAAATTCCGTCAACGCCCTGGTGACTGCATCGACAATTTTCTTCTCGTCCTTCTCCTCGTACGTTTTGAAGTCTTTGGAAAAATCGACAGTGGCTACGCCGTTTTTGATGACAAGTCCTTTTACTTCTGTCCCTTTCGGCAATACAGCGGAGAAGCCACCCTGGAGCATGCTCTCTACCGGACCACCTTTTACCATGTAGCTCAATACTTGTTTGGCAGGACCTTCTGATTTCGGAAGAGTCATCGAGACAGGAACGATATATCCGTTAGCATCCTGCAAATATACCATTCTCTCTCCAGTCTCCTGAACGACCGGTTGTGCGCCTTCTTTTGCAGCATCCGGGGACGGCGTGCCGTTTGGCAAATCAACTGATACCTCTGACTGTGGCGGTGCATCAATACTAATCGTTTCCTTTTCCGGGCCAAAGAGACCGCAGCCCGACAAAAGCACTGCGCTAACCCCCAGCACGGCCGTCATTTTCCCGATGTGCTTTATCTTCATTTCCCCAGCCTCCTCCAGACACTTTGTACTACCATGTATACGAGCTAGGCTTGGGTTTATGCGTTGAAAGTTTGTCTCGCCAGACAAGGATCTTCCATCAGGGATGGACGGATTTTTCCAATGAGTTGTGCTGGACGTTCACTTTGCAATCCAGCCATTCTTCTGCAATGGTCCGGAATGTGTGGGCGTCCCCACTCGTCACAAACAGATGTTCCGGGCGTTCTATTTGCTTGCTTTCGGCGTCCGTCGCAATTTGCAGGGACAATTCTCGCGCTGTCTCTTCAGCGGAGTTAATCAAGCGCACTCGATCTCCCATCACTTCCGAAATGACTGGTGCTAACAACGGATAGTGTGTACAGCCCAAAATTAACGTGTCCAAATCTTCGTGCAAGAACGGGGCAAGCGTTTCTTTTACAACTCTTCTTGCTTCCTCCGAGTTCGCCATGTGGCTCTCCACCAGTGGCACAAATGCGGGGCAAGCCATGCCAGCGACGTATAAATCCGGTTGAATCCGTAAAAGCGCACGCTCATACGCTTTGGTACGAATGGTCGTTTCCGTCCCGATGACACCAACCCTTCCATTTTTCGTGACTTGAACAGCCGCACGTGCGCCTGGCTCAATCACCCCAATGACGGGCAGCGGCAAATCCTCCATCGCTTCCTCCAGCACGACAGCAGTCGCAGTATTACAGGCGATCACCAATGCTTTTAACGGTGTACGCATCACATAATCGATCATTTGAAAGCTGTAGGCACGAATCTCTTCCGGCGATTTGGAGCCATACGGACAACGGGCATTATCGCCTACATAAACAATCCGTTCTTCGGGTAGCTGACGCATGACTTCCTTCGCAACAGTTAATCCTCCCACTCCTGAATCAATAACGGCAATCGCTCGTTCTCTACTCATGCTAATGTGTCTCCCCTGTTGAAATGAATATAGTACAGCATACCACTCAAACATTTGTGCTACTACCATATGCGGAGATGAAATTTCTTGTACTCCGCAAATGTCGCACCTTCTCTAGGCGCCTTTCATAATGTGGGGAGAGATGATGTGCCCACGAGGAGGAGAATCTTTTGGTAGAAGAAGCCAAGAATTTGCTGGACTGGAGCCAATGGGGCCGACAATGGATCGAGCATTTGCGAAGACACAAGCCCCTCAACCGAGAACTCGAACGGCATCTGCACAAATTCGAAGAAACATTTACACGGATCGGAAGGGAAGCATCCAAGCTGGGTTCAACACTAGAAAGCGACGAGCTACCTGCTCTCATCACTCGCGCAGAACAAGTGCAGGAGCAATTCCATCACTTTTTACGACTGGCTCAGTTGAGTGAAGATGAGGAAAATTTGGCAGGAGAAGGGAAGGAACCTGTTCAGGAATCAATGAATGCACAGCCAGCAGTGGTGGAAGAAGTACAAGTGCCTGTAGTGCCAGAACCCGTTTCCTATCCCGGTGCACGCGAGCCAGTCCGTGCAGCACGCCCCGTAGCTGTCGGCCGACATACCCTCCCTCCGCTTCCTTATGCCTACAACGCATTGGAGCCGTACATCGATGAAGCTACCATGCAAATCCATCACACCAAACTGCACCAGAAGTATGTGGACGATCTCAATACAGCAGAACGGAAGCTGGCAGAGGCTCGAGAAAGTGGCAACTTTGATCTCATACGCCATTGGGAACGCGAGCTAGCCTTTAATGGGGCCGGTCATTACTTGCATACGATCTTTTGGCCATCCATGAGTCCAAATGGCGGTGGCACACCTTCTGGTGATCTTGCAGCGGCAATCAATCGGTATTTCGGATCGTATGACGCCTTTAAGAGACAATTTAGTCAGGCGGCAGAAAAGGTAGAAGGTCCTGGGTGGGCGATCCTCGTTTGGTCCCCTCGAACACATCATCTGGAGATTCTTACAGCCGAAAAGCACCAGAACCTGTCACAATGGGATGTGATTCCGCTACTGGCGCTGGACGTATGGGAGCATGCCTATTTCCTGGCGTATCAAAACCAGCGAGACAAGTATGTAGAAAACTGGTGGAATATCGTCAATTGGCCATATGTGGAAGAGCGATTCGAGAAAGCACGAAAACTGCGCTGGGAGCCTTATTGACTTGTATCTCCCCTTCATTGACAAACCCCCGTCATCCCAAATGACAGGAATGAGAGGGGGTTTTTGCTTTGCTGGCGGAACTTATTCGTTATAGGGGACGAATTCGATCTTTTGTACCTTTATCGGATTTTGGAGGGGTTTGGCATTCTCATCTGTTTTCTGGGCAGCGATCTTGTCTACCACTTCCATCCCTGCAAATACATGACCAAAAACAGTGTGGCGATTGTCGAGGTAAGCTCGTCCGCCAATTTCTTTATACTTCGCTTCTGCGTTCAGTGGTAGCGCCGACAAATCGAGGTACTCCTGATCTACCTTCGGGCTTTGTACAATGTAGAAATGCGTGCTGTTCGTATTCGGTCCAGCGTTCCCCATACTGAGCGCTCCCCTGAAGTTGAACAGATCCCGGCTAAACTCGTCTTCAAACGAATCGCCGTAAATACTCGGCAGCTCCTTGCCGTCCGGCCCTTTCAAATCTCCCGCCTGAATCATGAAATCGTTGATCACACGGTGAAAAATCATATTGTTGTATTGCCCTTTTTTCGAGAGAGTCTTAAAGTTTTCCACTGCTTTTGGAGCTTTGTTCGGGAACAGTCTCAGCTTGATCACACCGGCATCAGTCGTGATCACGCATATTTCTTCACCTTTGCGTGGCTTCTCCAACTGAAACAGCTTCACATCTGACACATCGATGCCAGAGTCCTGCCAAATGACGCCCCACGCCTTCCAGTTCACCGGGTCTGTCCCGAGTCTGGCCAAGCCGAGATAATCCGTTTTTTCAATGGCCTTGTTATCTGCGGTATACCCGACGTATTTGAATTTCACAATCGCGCGGTAGTTATTGTAAGCGTCCTCCTTCGTGACGGTGTACAGCTTGTCTACTTTTGCTTCGATCACCTGAATGTTTTTGTATTGCGCCAATCCTTCTACATAGGTTTTCATCGCAAAATTCGTCAAGGAGTCATCTGCCACCAGCTTTGCTATCTCAGCAGGATTGGATCGTTGCTTTACCAAGGACGCTATGAAATCACCCACTTCCTGCTTATCTCCCCCATGTGGACGGAACTGGTTGACCTGGACTTCGTTACGATAATCATGAATAGCGTTTGCAGCAGCTTGTTGGACAAAAGTCGGACTCAGTAACGGAATTGCAATACTTGCAACGACCGCTAGAGAAACGAGTTTCTTCATTCTTTCCGCCCCCACTAATAGAAGATTGTTCCATAAAAACAGTATAGCTCAATCTGCGAATCGATGTCTGAAATATTTTAAAAATTCTGCTAAATAGAGCAAGAAGATCCCGTTTTTTCCCATAAAATCTCTTGCGTCTTTTTGCTTCCCTCCCCCGTCTAACCCATGTAAACTTCATGAAGCTACAACAAAAAAACAATTAATCATAACGGCCATATGCCATATAAGGGAGAGACTCACCATGAATAAAAAAACGATCACTGTATTTGCGGCTTCTATTTTGACTTGCTCTGTTTTTGCTGGAGTTCTCGGCACGACTTGGGCTAACCAGGCTACTCCCCCAGCAACCACGCAGCAAGAAACAAAAGCAAACGAAGCAGCCAAGCAGAATATGTTCCGGAATATCAAACTAGCGGAGCCTGCTCTCTTGTACACCGTAAAAGGGGAAGCAAGTGTTTTTGAAGGAACGTACCAATACGCAGTCAAGCAAGGGAAGCACGTCTTGGCAAAAGGGTACGGCACTGCTTCAAAAGGTGGCCCGGAATGGGGAACTTTTGCGCAAACGATTAAGATTGCAAGAAGTGAGCTGATCGGAAACGAGCCCTTGATGCTCGAGATGTTTGAAATCAATCAAGAGAACGGCGCGATCATCAACAAGCTTTCGATTCCATTAGATAGCTCCGATACAGTAAAAAACACCAAAGTTTTTCGTAACCTGAAGCTTGCGGCACCGTCTGTCGTGTATACCGTATCTGGCGAAGCTAGCGTTTTCGAAGGCACCTATCAGTATGCCGTGAAGCAAGGCGAACAGGTCGTTGCCAAAGGCTTTGGAACAGCATCGAAAGGCGGCCCGGAATGGGGTGAATTCTCCAAGGAGATTGTCATTCCGCTGAGCAATCTGTCCAAAAATAAGCCAAGCACCCTCGAACTGTTTGAAATCGATCAAGAAAGCGGCGCAATGAAAAATAAAATGGTGCTTCCATTGAAGTAAGGAGAAAAAGGAACTACGCTCCCGCAGTGTGTCTATCACTGCGGGATTATTTTCGGGTAGAAGGAAGAACCTAACGTATTCAGTAAGGAGGGTGTGCAGTATCGTGAATCAAACTGAACTGGCACAGAGAGCCATTTCCGGTGATGAAGACAGCTTTACGCTTCTGATCCAAGAGAATAGAGAAAAAATATATCGCATGGCTTTTACTTATGTACGAAACAAGGAAGACGCACTGGAAATCGTACAGGAAACTGTCTACCGCGCCTTCATCTCTGTACACAAATTAAAGCAGCCGCAATATTTTCAAACGTGGCTGACCAAAATCGCCGTCAACTGCGCATTGGATCACATTCGCAAAGCAAAAAAAGTCGTTTATATGGATAAAGAGCATGAAGGAAGCTACGAGCAGAAACCGCGGGAAGATGTCATCGACTTGCATGATGCCTTGGGCCAACTCGATGAAAAATCCCGAACGGTCATTATGCTGAGATATTTCGAAGACATGCCCATCAAGGACATTGCCGATGTGCTAGACATACCCCTCAGTTCCGTAAAGTCGATCATTTACCGCGGGCTGGAGAAATTGAAAGTGAACATTGGGGAGCGTGAATCTCTTGGATAAAAAGTTGGACGATTACAAACAAGCCTATCACGATATTGAAATTCCCGAAGAGTTGGCGGCAGTCACCCAGCAAGCCATCGATCGCGGGAAGCTTCATCGAAAACGCGCGAAAGCAAGAACCCGTTGGTTGAAGCACGCTGGCGTAAGCGCAGCTACTGTCTTTGTTCTTTTCACGGTCAGCGTGAACACGATGCCCGCTTTTGCAAGTGCTTTGGAAAACGTTCCTGGTCTCGGCAAGCTGGTGAAAATATTGCAATTCAATAAAGGCAATGCAGGCGGCGGTACTCCTCAGGATGCCGTAGATGTTAGCTTCATTACAGTCCAGAAGCAAGGAGACCAGGAAAACATCATCTTGAACTTTACCCAGGATAATGAGGTACAGCAGAACGCCAGCTCCTTCCACGTGAGTTTTACTGAATACCCGAATACGATGACGTTTGCTGTTGGTGGTGCGAGAAGATTTTCGGCTGTCAAAGATTTCGAGACATTGAAGCAAAGTCCGTATATCGAAGATGCCTACGAGATTATTTCATTGGACGATTCTCTCGTGCGGTTTAATGTGACCTTTAAGGAAGCGATTGCTTATGAGGTGAAAGAGTATAAGGAACCGGCACAGATTGTGATTACGATTTCGCCAAAAGAAGTGACGCCAGAAAAGCAGCAGCCTGTGTACTCGGTGCGGACCGCTTCCGTGCCGTATGGAGAGACGCTCGGGGCTATGGAGGAATCTCTGTTGGTCGCGGACAATATGCGAGTTTTGAAGGACAACCAAGGTGGATACTTTGTTGAGGCAGGGTATTATCGTACGGAATCTGAGGCTCGGGAGAAAATGAAGCAGTTGAAGGATGAGTTTGGGATTGTAGAGCCGTTGTTCGTGGAGAAGAGGGAGTATTTGGAGGTGCCTGGAGGGATTGTGGCGAGGTAAGCTTCCCCTTCCCTTCCCCCCTATCAATCGTCAGATTATTCTGGGAGGATAGAAAAGCTGTGAACATGATAGGAAAGTTCCTAGTGACTCTATATAATAAGCTCTCAAGAGCGCTCTTTTCTGTTTTTAATTTGAATCGGGAGGTTTCATGATGAATACCAAAACTGTTGTTTATGAAGCCAGCTATCGTGATCAATTGGTAGAGATTTGGTATCGTGCTGTTTGCCGTACTCACCATTTTTTGACGAAAGAAGATATTGCGTTTTATAAAAACATGGTAAAAAATGAAGCACTATCTGCCGTTGAAGTATGGATGGAACTAAACGAAAAGAAAGAGCCTGTAGGCTTTATTGGCCTTGATGGACCGAAAATCGAAATGCTGTTCGTTGATCCAGAATACCACGGGAAAGGGATTGGCAGCAGATTACTCGAACATGCGGAACGCAAGTATGGCCCTAATCTGAAAGTAGATGTCAACGAACAAAACGAAGGAGCTCACGCTTTCTACAAACGGTATGGGTTTGTGCAAACAGGACGATCTGAACTGGATGGTTCGGGAAGGCCGTTTCCTTTGCTTCATTTAGATTTGCAACGTTAATTTTCATTTGTTCAAAAAACAAGACTGTCTCCTGTAGTAGAATTCTCCACTTGCGAGACAGTCTTGTTCTACTTATTTGCCTGGAAAACTACCAAGGGCATTCACACAAAGGGCCATTTCTTACGCATCCTTTTTGGCATCCTGCAAATGCGCTTGCTCCTAGCTTTTGGAGTAATTTTTTGAACACGCTTATCACCTCTCATTTTACATAAAATGTATTTACAGGAATATAATACAATACTTATACGGAAATTGAAAGCGTTTTCTGAAATTTCAAGAAGTAATATTTTTGTCGCTTCTTCTATTATTCTCTTCTGCTGCTTCCATTTTGTTAATGAACGTCCCGAGTACCTTTAATACTTGAAACAAGACGACCAAAATCGCAATGACCGTCACCCATAATACCCCGAACCCAATCATCCAGCCTGTAGACATGCTCATCCCTGCCTTTTTCGCAAAATATGTTTGAACGTACTGATTTCTCCGCTAATAGCCATGAGCAGTGAGATGCACACACTCGAAAAGAAGATAGCGATTACCCCGTTGGTGATTTCGAAACTGCCGGACATGAAATACTGGTCAACACTCGCCCAGCCCCCGCCCCATTGCCCCACATAAACGGCCAGACCGATGAATAAAAGGTTACGCAAAACAAGCTTCCACGATAAAAAATGGTTTCCCGCCATTCCGCCGCATCCGCAAGAAATCTTCTTTCTGCCTCTTGCTAGATTGATACTGATCGCAAGTGTGTACGCCCCCAGTAACAAAATCGCCAGGGACAGTCCCAGGGTTGTAAAAAGACCAAGCAGCAAGGAAATCGCTACGGTGGCTTGCAACACCAGATCAAGATACGTAAAGAGTTTGGACCACGAGTAGGGTATGATCTGATAGGCTCGCACAATGGACAAATGCGTGCCCATATCGCTTATTTTTGAGACAACCGTGCTGAGAAATAAAAATGCGAGAATCAGCCGAAACAGCAAACCAAGCTCTTCCATAACACCCCTCCTCCATTACGCAAACCATTTCGCCTGCATCCGGTACATGCGCGAATATTCTCCGTTTGCATCCATTAGCTCATCATGATGCCCTACTTCGATCAGTTGACCTTGCTTCATGACAAAAATCCGATCCGCCATTCGTGCCGCAGCCATCCGATGGGAAATAAAAATCGCCGTCTTGTTCTGTGTGAGAGCATCAAATTGTTGAAATACCTCCAGCTCTGCCTGCGGATCAAGTGCCGCCGTAGGCTCATCCAGAATAAAAATCTCTCCTCTTCTGTACAAAGCCCGAGCCAACGCGATCTTCTGCCACTGTCCGCCTGACAGGTCTTCGCCATCCTGTAGCGTCCGACCCAAAATCGTATCGTATCCACTGGGGAGCTTGCGAATAAAGGTATCTGCACCGGTCTCAACCGCTACTTGCCTCATCTGCGCGGGATTAATCTCCTGCGTCACTCTCCCAATGGTAATGTTCTCTCCAGCCGTGAAATTGTACCGAATAAAGTCTTGGAAAATGACCGTGATATTTCGTTGCAGGTCGGAAATATCGAGCTCACGAATCGACTGATTGTCGAACAGAATATCTCCCGAATGGATCGGATAAAGTCCCATCAAGCATTTGACTAGCGTCGTTTTTCCAGAGCCATTATCGCCAACAATCGCAATACGCTCCCCTGGATTAATCGTAAAGGAAACTTCATTGATCACATTGCGTTCCATTTTGGGATAGCAAAACGAAACCCGATCAAACGTAATACCAGATTGCAGCTTGCTGGGAAACTCCGCTTTGCCAGTGAGCCGCGGAATCGTTTTATCCTCATATTCCAGAAAGTCAAACAGATCAGCGATGTACAGGCATCTGTTGACAATATGTGCGAGGTTAAAGGTCATTAACGAAAGCAACTGCTGCGTATTCTGTACCGCTTGTGCAATCGCTACAAAATCCCCAACCTTCAGGGCGCTCGCACGAAGCAGCGATACGACCAATCCCAAGCAGCCAATATACATCGAGGAGGTAAATATCCCTGAGAGAATCAGCGCTTTTTCCCTGCGATGGAGGAGACGAAGTACCTCTTTCATATTTTTCAAATACAGGCGAGACCATCTACCTAGCAAAAAGTCCTTTAGCTGAAACAGTCGGACCTCTTTGGAGCTGTCGCGCTCATTCAGGATTGAGCTGATGTAAGAGGCTTCGCGAATCTCTGGCGTCTGTAGCCTTGCGAGAAAGTATTCCGACATACCAAATTTGATTTGGACGATTAAGAGTGGGATCACGGCTAACAAGCTCATCACAGCTAATCCCCAGTGAATGCTAAGCAAAAACACCGCATAGGAAATCAGAGTAATCAGATTTTTCCCGAGATCTAATACCCTTTCCACAGGGTCCAGAAAGCGTTCCCCCATTGCCTCTGCCCGGATGCGGTGGTGATGGTTGTAAAATTCCGGATCATCGAAATAAGAGAGCGGAACAGATGCTGCTTTCTTTGCTACCAAATGCTCCAAATGATATTCCAATCGTTGCTCTGTATGGGCATCGAGAACACGTAAGACCGTTTCCAACGCATTCGTCACCAGCGTCACGGAAAACAATCCCGCAAGCAGCCATAGCAATGGCTGGTAATCATCCGTCTGATCCAGCGCAATGGCAGTAACCTCATTCACCATTTCTTTCATGATCCAGATCGTAGCCAACGGGGAAAATGCCAGGATGATTCTGAGAGCGATAGAACAAATGAGCCACAGCTTGCCATGTGCCCAAATCAAGCGAACGGTTTTTGCAAAATAAGAACGTTTCATGCTGGTTCACCTGCTAGCGCCAGGAGCTTCTTTTTGGTTTCCACGGCGGTTATCGGCTTGGCACGAATGACGTCCTGCTCATCGATTACCAAAACGCTGGGGAAATGATTGATCTTGTATGCCTCCAGCATAGGTTCGTTGCCAATTAAGACAGGGATGCCGGATATGTTGTTTTCTTGCAGCCATTGGGAAGTGGATAGTTGTTCGGATTCTGTCGAGATGATCACGGATGCATCTGTGAGTATCCTTCCCTCGGACAATAGTTCGTGTACGTGATTGGCACAGTGCCCGCAGCCTGTATGGGTGAAGTTCACGATGAGTGGACGAGGCAGATGATTTAGTTGTTGTTCTTGACCGTTTAGCGTGAGGAAAGGTAGCGATTGCAATTTGGTGCCGATTGCAGGTCCTGTTTCCGGGATGAAAGGGTGGAAGTGATGGACCTGATCTCGTGTTTGTTTTAATAGGGTGAGAACTTTTGCCAATATAAAGGCAAAGATAAGTAGAAAGATCATGTTTACGGCTATGAGCAAATCTATCGATCCCCTTCCATGCGACTCGAGATTATACGCGAGACGTAACATATTTTTACAGAGAAAATACCATATTATTCTAGTTTTGTCATTGTTTTATGGTTCAAATATGTTTGTTGGTAGAAAAGATTTTACGCCTAAGCCCCCTCAGACAGAGGACTTGCCAAAACACATAAGAAAACTCCAAACCAGTAGTTAATTACTCGTTTGGAGTTCAACTTTTTATTCATGACGTACTTCTATCTATTTCTCTTTATACGAATATTTTTCTAGGTTCTTTGCATACTCGCTAGATAAAACACAATCAACCCTGTAACATCAAGTTCCTTTCTGATTTTATTCACCCATTTCTTCATTAGTAAAGAACGTCTTCCTTCTATCTATTGTCATTTAAACCCTCATCTGCCCCGCGATCGTCAAATGCGCCTCACCTGCTACCCGAATAACCGGCTCCTCTCCAGATCGATCAACCGTTACATACAGCTTTCCTGGCCGACCAATCGCATGTCCTTGCCCTACAACGAGCTGTGTCACTTTTCCAGCAGGTAGCCTTTCTTCCAATGCCAAATAGCCAGCCAGTGCCCCGTTTGCAGCACCTGTTACAGGGTCCTCCGCAATCCCGATTGCAGGCGCAAAATCCCTTGTATACAAGTCATAGCCTTCAGGAGCATCACACGTAAACAAATGGGTGGTTGTGATACTGTGTTCCCTGTTCATTTCTGCTAGTGAAGAGAACAATGGCTGCGCTGCATCGATTGCCTGACGAGTGCGGACTGGAACGAGTAGATGCCTATTACCTGTGGAAGCGAGCTTCATCGGATAGCGATCGTCCAGATCAGCCAGTGTAATACCAACCAGCCTCGCTACCTCTTCTCTGTCTAAATCAATTTCCTTCACAGAAGGCTTGATTTGAGTCATTTCCACTCGCTGTAACTGACCATCCTCCCTCACCAATTGAACAGGAATCAACCCAACGTTTGTCTCAAACACGATACGGCTTCCCTTTTCCAACCATCCGCGTTCTGTCGCCAATAGCCAAGCAGAACCCACTGTCGCATGGCCGCAGAAATCGATCTCAACGGAAGGAGAAAAGTAACGAATACGAAAATCTGCTTCCGGATGGTCGGACGGCATCAAAAAGGCAGACTCAGGAAGATTCAACTCATTGGCAATTTTCTGCATTTGTTGTAAAGTCAAAGTACCTGCTTCCGGGATGACACCTGCTGGATTGCCTGCAAACGGCTCTCTCGTAAAGGCGTCCACATGGTATACACTCACATGATTCATGGTTGTCTCTCTCCTTTTTTAAACGAATGCTTCTCTTGCTTTTCATCTTAAAGGGATGCAACCGCGCTGTAAAATGAAGCTTTCGCATACGAACCATGATAAAAACTTCATGAAAGGAGAAGCTCCATGACTTTGTTTCAGATGGAAGTCCTTGTGGCGGTCACGAACGCTGGTAACTTCACGCGAGCAGGAGAACAAATCGGATTGAGCCAGTCGGGAGTGAGTCATACCATCGGCGCACTGGAGAAGGAGCTTGGCATTTCCTTGTTCACCCGCAATCGCAGCGGTGTTAAGCTGACCACAGCCGGTGAAAAAATTGTCGCCGCTGCCCGGACCATATTGGAAAACGTCTCGCTGATAAAACAGGTGGCTGCCGAATCAAGCGAGCATTTGGAGGCAATGCTCCGGATTGCTTCTTTTCCCAGCGTAACCGCTCAACTCCTGCCTAAATTGCTAAAGGCGATGCAGAGTCGCTATCCGCATATCCAAACAAAGCTATATGAAGGAAGCTATCAAGAAATCAACGAATGGGTTCGCTCAGGGGTTGTCGATGTCGGTTTTCATGTGTGGCCCGATGACGAGCTGGAGGGAATCCTGCTGACGACAGACGCCCTGCATGCTGTCGTGCCAGCCAATCATCCTCTGGCAACGGAGCGCTCGCTTACCTTGGAGCAATTAGCCTGTGAATCGTTTCTCATGCCCATGGCGGGCTGTCACTTGTTGATTGGCGCGGAGTTTGCCAAGGCTGGGCTTACGCCGAATGTTTCCTATGAAATCGCCGACAATACAACGATACTGGCCATGGTAGAAAGCGGTGTCGGGGTGACAGTCGTGCCGTCACTGACTCTACCCACGCAACTACCCGATGTCGCTGTCATACAAATCACGCCGCCTCTCTCCCGGCAAATCGGCTTGGCTGTACGTTCGCTTCGTGAAGCCCCACCTGCCGTTCAAGCTTTTTTGCGGGAAGCAGAGCGCATTGCACCCACACTATAAAAAGGACGTGCTTCTTCGTTGAAAAAATGGCTCATTCTCCTACTTGCTCTCTCCGTGATCAGCAGTGTGATTTTAGGAATTACCATTCAAGCCGGTACGTTGGTGCCGTTGATTAATCAGAGCTTTTTAATCGGTCTTTTCCTGTTAATCGTTGGGAGTATTGCCGTCGTTACACGCTCTGGATTTTTCACTATTTTCCTGCGTGGATTCAAGCAACTGAAAGGGATGTTTTTCCGCAAACCGCGCATGATGGACAGTGACATCGTTCAAGCTATCGACCCTGCTTTCGAGGAAAAGAAAGAGTCATTCGTACGAATCGGAACCTCGCTTTTTCTCACATCAGGTACTGGACTGATTGTCTTCTCAATTGTTCTGACCTGTTTCTACTATTTATAATCTCACTAGAAAGGGCTGTCCCATCGATCGGGAACAGCCCTTCTTTCTCTCTTACGACTCTATCAAATGACAAGCCACCCAATGCCCGGGTTGCGCCTCCTGCCACTTCGGCACTTCTTCCGCACAACGAGGTTGTACGAGTGGGCAGCGTGTACGAAAACCGCAGCCACTCGGCTTGTTGGCTGGACTGGGCAAATCTCCTTGCAAAACGATACGCTCTCGTTTCACCGTCGGGTCAGGCACCGGCACAGAAGAGAGCAAAGCCTGCGTATAGGGATGCAACGGACGAGCGTACAGCTCATAGCTCGATGCCAGCTCAACCATTTTCCCCAAATACATGACGCCAATCCGGTTGGAAATATGTTTGACCATGGACAGATCATGCGCGATGAACAAATAGGTCAATCCGCGATCATGCTGCAAATCCTCCAATAAATTGACGACTTGCGCTTGAATCGAGACGTCGAGTGCGGAGATCGGCTCATCGGCAATGATAAATTCCGGCTCTACTGCCAAAGCCCGCGCGATTCCGATCCGTTGACGCTGTCCCCCACTGAATTCATGCGGAAAACGCTGCGCATGATCCTTATGCAAGCCCACTAGCTGGAGCAGTTCCGCCACACGCTCTCGTCTCATCCCGCGATTCAAATGATGGATGTCCAAGCCCTCTGCAATGATGTCCTCCACGGTCATACGCGGGTTCAGACTTGCTTGCGGGTCCTGGAAAATCATCTGGGCATCCCGATTGAACTGCCCCGCTTCTTTTCCCCGAAGCTGATGAACATTCTTCCCTTTGAACAGCACTTCGCCATCTGTATGGTCATACAGGCGAATAATCGTCCTGCCTAGCGTAGACTTCCCGCAGCCACTTTCGCCGACCAGACCGAACGTCTCTCCTTTGTTAATCGTAAACGAAACACCATCGACTGCTTTCAAATCAAATCCCGTTCCAAGCGAAAAATACTTCTTCAAATCGCGAACATCAAGCAAAGCCTCTGTCATACGCCCTGCCTCCCTGCTGCCACTAGCTCCTCTATTCGCGGTGCTCGTGGATCGTGGAGCCAGCAAGCTGCCTGATGTCCACGCCCGAATTCCCCCGTCACGGGCATCTGCTGTTCGCATATCTCCATCGCAAAATCACAGCGGGCAGCAAACGGACAGCCGACTGGCGGATGGAACAAATCTGGAGGGCTGCCTTCGATGGGAATCAGCCGTTGCTTTTCGCCCTCATCCAGACGAGGGAGGGAGCGCATCAGTCCCCATGTATACGGGTGACGAGGATTCGCAAAAACGTCCTCAACCGTCCCAGTCTCGACAACCATCCCCGCATACATGACAACCATGCGATGAGCGATCTCGGCTACGACTCCCAAATCATGCGTAATAATCACAACGGATAACTCCTGTTCCTCTTGCAGTCGCTTAAGCAAATCCAAAATCTGCGCCTGAATCGTCACATCCAGTGCTGTCGTCGGCTCATCAGCAATCACCAGCTTGGGTTGGCAAGCAAGAGCAATCGCAATGACCACACGCTGACGCATACCTCCGCTGAATTGGTGCGGGTACTGATCGATTCGCTTTTCCGGATCGGGAATTCCTACGAGCGAGAGCATCTCGATCGCTCGCTTTCGCGCTTCCTCTTTTGATACCTGGTGACTGCGAACGAATCCCTCTACGATTTGTGTCCCTACCTTCATCGTGGGATTGAGTGCTGTCATCGGGTCTTGAAACACCATGCCGATCTGCCTTCCGCGAATACCCAGCAGCTCTTTTTTGGGCAGATGACTGATTTGAGCTCCTTCAAATACAACCTTTCCCCCGACGATTTTTCCGGGTGGATTAGGGATTAAGCCCATAATCGCTTGAGCCGTAACGCTCTTGCCACACCCACTCTCCCCCACGATGGCAACTGTCTCCCCTTTATCCACGTAAAAGGACACGCCCCGCACGGCTTGAACCTCGCCGCCATACGTCTTGAAATTCACCCGCAAGTTATCGATTGTCAGCAAATGCTGATTCATCCTCATTCCTCCTGTCGTCTCTAATCGCGTAGACGCGGATCAAGTGCATCCTGCAAGCCGTCGCCGAATACGTTGAAGGCGAACATCGTCAACGAGATCATCAATGCCGGAAAAAACAGTCGCCACCAATCACCCGTCAAAATAACGCCCAAGCCATCGTTTGTCATCGTACCCCAACTGGCGACAGGAGCTTGTACACCGAGTCCTAGAAAGCTGAGAAAAGATTCCGCAAAAATCGCCGATGGAATCGTAAAGGTCAAATTGACGATAATGACGCCAAATGTGTTGGGAATCAGATGCTTCAGCAAAATTCGTGAAAACTTCGCTCCCAGTACTTGGGCAGCCAAAATGAACTCTTGGTTTTTCAATTGCAGGATTTGCCCGCGCACTAACCGCGCCATGCCGACCCACCCAGTAGCAGATAGGGCAATAATAATCGTCAGCATACCCGGCTCCATCACAACCATGAGCAAAATGACGACCAGCAAATACGGCAGCCCATACAAAATCTCGATAATACGCATGATAATCGTATCGATGCGATCCCCTCGTTTGCCTCGTCCTGCCATATAGCCTGCAATTCCCCCGACAGTCACTCCAATGACCAGGTCAATTAACGCCGCGACAATGCCAATCGTCAAAGAAATCCTCGCCCCATACCACGTACGGGCAAACATGTCACGTCCCAGCTCATCCGTACCGAACCAATGCTCCGCGGAGATTTCCTGATTTTTGGTCAGCAAGCTCTGGTCGGAATAACTATACGGCACGAGATTCGGTCCAATGATCGCCATGCCAACCAAAGCGAGAATAATGAACAGCCCGAGCATAGCCAGCTTGTTTTTTAGCAGCTTCCGAACGACCTGCTGCCCATTGCTGAGACTCGGTCGTGCAATGACATTCGCCTGCGTATTTTTCATCAACGGGCGAAATAACGGGTCCACTTTGTGCTCCATCGCCACAGTTTATCTCTCCTTGTTGGTCAGCTTGATTCGCGGGTCAATCAGGGTGTATGCGATATCAATCAGGAAAATGGTAAAAATCAGAATCGCACTGTAAAAAATCGTCGTACCCAAAATGACCGGATAATCACGGTTGAAAATGCCGTCTACGAAATACTTGCCAATGCCGGGAATCGCAAAGATTTTCTCCACGACAAAGGTTCCCGTTATCAAACTGGCAATCAAAGGTCCGAGAAAGGTGACAACAGGCAGAATCGCATTGCGAATTCCATGTCTGACGACGATGATAAACATGGGAATCCCCTTTGCCTCTGCTGTTCGAATGTAGTTCTGGTTCATAACTTCAATCATGCTGGCACGCATATAGCGGGTAATGACCGCAACTGGACCAAAGGCAAGCGCCAGTGACGGCAGTATCGTATGCATCCAGGTACCCCATGTCGCAACGGGAAAGAGCGGCAGCTTGATCGCGAAAAAATTGATCAAAAGCGGTGCCATAATGAAGCTCGGAATCGCTACCCCCAATACAGCAAGCGCCATAGCCACGTAGTCCAGCCATTTATTTCGATTGAGCGCTGCGATAATACCCAACGAAATCCCGAAAAGGAGTGCGATCCCGATCGCTTGCGCACCCAACCACGCAGATGCAGCAAAGCCATCGGAAATCATGTCATTGACTCCACGAGAGTCTGATTTGATGGATGGGCCCAAGTCGAGCATTAACAGATTTTTCAGATACAAAACGTATTGAACAGGTAACGGCTCGTCCAGATTGTATTTGGCACGTAAATTATTGAGAATTTGCTCTGGTAGCTGATCCGACTCGGAGGCAAACGGGTTCCCCGGAATGGCATGCATCAAGGCAAACGTCAGCGTCACGATAATCCACAGGGTGACGAACATCATCAAAATACGTTTTACCAGATAGTTTGACATGGAAGTCCTCCTCGTTTACTTAGCCAGCTCGTAAATGGCATGCGCGTAAATGGTCATAGCACGCAGCAGGTCGTCAATCTCGGCATATTCATCAGTCAAATGAGCCATGGATTCCTTGCCCGGAAAGAGCGGGCCGAAAGCAACACCATACGGCATGATTTTGGCGTAGGTAGCTCCTCCTGAGGAAAGGAGGGTTGCTGGTTCTCCCGTGTGCTCCTCGTACACCTGCGACAAGGTTTGGATCACAGGATGATCTTTAGGTACATAATGCGACTTGGATGTCCGTAAAGCGGAAATCGTCCAGCCCAGCTCTGCTGTCCTTTGCTTCAGCTTCTCAACGTACTCCTCACAGGAAACTGTCGCCGGATAGCGTATATTGAGCCGAACTGTCCCCCCTTCGCAGGAATCATATCGCAAAATCCCCGCGTTGACCGTCAGCTTGCCTGACACTTCATCCTCGCAAGCCATATGTAGATGGTGAGCAAAATAATCTTCATGCAGGACATCAGCCAACATCGTAAGAAAGGACGAACAGGAGCCACCAAACGGATACAAGCGCAAAAAAGTCGCCAACAAGGTTCCCGCATTCACGCCTTGGAATGGTGCCATCCCATGAGCCGGCTTTCCTGCCAGCGTGAACTGCAACTGTCCCAGCCCTATCAGTTCCATACGACCTGTTGTGTGGTTTTCATTCAGAAACATTTCCCACTCTTCCGCCAATTGGGAAAGGACGATCTCCTGTCGCGCCTGAAAGTCCAGTCGTACAAGTGCGACTGCTTTTTCGGGAACACTGTTTCCTTGATCACCGGAGACAAATGACGCTAACTGCCAGGCTCCATTTCGTTCGATTGGTTCCATCGCTGGAATGGTCAATGTCGGGTTGATCTGTCCCTTCTCTGCATGTGTCATCGGAAAGGAGGAATCAGGTGAAAAGCCAATCGGCGGAATGCGATCATGCTGGGCAAAATGCTTCATGCACAGCCAACCGCTCTCTTCATCTGTTCCGATGATCATTCGCACGCGTTTTGTCAGTGGCAAGCCTGAATCCTTAACCAGCTTCAACGCATAGTACGCTGCCATCGCTGGGCCTTTGTCGTCAATCGCTCCACGCGCATAGATACGACCGTCGCGAATGTTCGGTTCAAAAGGCGGGGTCGTCCAACCTTCGCCCACAGTGACGACATCGATATGAACGAGCACGCCGATCTCTTCTTCCCCGTCGCCGAACTCGATTGTCCCTGCGTAACCATCCAGGTTTTTGGTCTGGAAGCCATCCAGCTCACCGCGTGCGAGCATTGTTTCAAGCGCCGCGGCAACACCTTCGCCAAATGGCTTTCCTTCTTTTGCCGTCGTCATATCTTCGATGCTGTTTATGGAAAGAAAGGATTTCAAATCATCCAGGTACTGCTCTCTTTGCAGAAGCGCTTGCTGCTTCCAGTAATCACTCATATGCGTTCCCCTGCTTTCATCCGATCTAGATAGGCAAGAAACGATTCACCTTTCGAGGAAATTTGACTCCCTTGTCTTCCTTTTCCCACTTGAATCAGCTCATCCTGCTGCAAAAGCTTCAAGCGATAGCGTAGCTGTTGCAAGGTAACTGAGTGGCCTCTTTCTTGCAACTGCGCAAGTAGCGTATAGCGTCCACCGCTCCCTTGTCCCAGCTCCTTCAAAATAGCCGTGATTTCATCCAGAAATCCTCGTTTTGTATATGCAGTGACGATACTTTCACATTCATTGTATAGACCATCTACAGGCAACGGCGCTTCCGGTATTTCCCGCAGAAACGGCAAATGATACGGATACGCTTCATCCTCCACGACGTGTGCTAAATACTCGATCACATTTTCGAGCTCGCGAATATTTCCAGGCCAATCATACTCATGGAGTGCCCGCATCGCTTCATTGGTCAACGTAAACGGCGGGCGGCGCAAATCATAGGAGTATTTCTTTATAAATTGATGAGCCAACCACGGAATATCCTCCCGTCTGTTCCGCAGAGGCGGCAAATGAATCGGCAAGATATTCAGGCGATAATACAAATCAGCTCGGAAGGCTCCTTCCGTAATCATCCGTTGCAAATCTTGATTCGTTGCTGCGATGACACGAATATCTGTCGGGATGATCTTACTGCCGCCTACGCGCATAATCTGGCGTTCTTGCAATACACGCAACAGTCGGTTTTGAATAGCCGCGCTGGCATCTCCGATCTCATCAAGAAAAATGGTTCCTTTGTGGGCTAATTCAAACCAGCCGATATGTCCACCTTTACGCGCTCCGGTAAAAGCTCCTTCTTCATAGCCGAACAGCTCGCTTTCCAAAAGAGATTCCGATATGGCAGCGAAGTTGACCCCAACAAACGGCTCTCTTCGACGTGGCGAAGCATTGTGGATAGCCTGGGCGAGCAATTCCTTCCCTGTCCCTGTTTCTCCCAACAACAGCACAGTGGAGTTGCTTCTTGCGATTTTGCGGGCAATCTGAATGACTTTTTGTACAGGCGCGCTCTCCCCATAAAAATCATCAAATTGGTATTTGGCTACCAATCCTTTGCTGTAAAGGCGCATGCGATAATCATGCTCCAGCTTTTCAATTTCTGCGGCCTGGCGAAACAAGAGCAGACTCCCGAGAAAGCTGCCTTCCATGACGATGTGCATTTTGCGGAAAAAGTAGGTTTTGTTCGCCCAATCTACCAAAACATCCTTATTCTCTTCACACTGCCGGATCAACTGATAAAAATTCGCAGGCAAGCAATTGGAAGCCCGTTCACCTACGACTTCATTCCCTTCCATCTGCAACGTATCGATTGCTTTCTGATTGACAAAACGGATGTTTTCTTTTTCATCCATGGCAATCACTGCGTCCTCGATCCGATTGACGATGGCCTCCAAATATTTGCTCAACAGATGCGCATGCTGAATCTCGTTGTTCAGCTCTTTGGTGATATCGACCAACGATTGCATGGCGCGTGCGGTCACCTTTTGAAAATTGCCGTATTTAAAATGAGAGTAGATGGCAAGCCACGTAGATAAATCGATGATCCGATACCCGATATCGACAACTTTGCGAATATGCGGGGGGACATGCTCTGCCTCTCCTGGCGTTACCGCAATCTCGATGTCTGATGGATAGTCAGCACCTGGATAATAAGGATACAGTTCAAAATCCATCCCAGAGGCACGTAGCAATTCCACATTTTCTTCAGCAGTCTCCTTGGTGTCACTGACGAGAAGCACTTTCACGCCTTTCGGAATCTCCAGCATGCCGCGCAAATTATGATACGGCAGCATTCGCTTGGCTACGATGATGCTGGATTCTTTCGGCACATACGGTTGTACAAGTGGGACTATGCTTTTGGTGGATACAATAACGAGGGCACCAGGCGTGATCGGGCGCAACGGAAGCTGGTCGACTCGCATCGCCTCGACATGGATATCATCGCCGATTCCCAATTCATGATATTGACTAACGACGGACTGTAGAAACTCATCCATTCTTGCAATAAATATGATCGATTTTTTGTCCATATCAGCCGCTCCAAGATGTAAAGTGAAGACAAGAACGTTTCAAATATTCGTTCTTGTCTTCGCTTATTTTACTTATTACTTATTGCCGATTTCTACCCATTTGTAGTCAATCGTGCCGACTGGATGGCGAATGATGCCTTTAATGTTTGGTTGCTCCATAAATACTTTTGTGCCGAAATAGATAGGTACGAGTGGCATATCATCCATGAAAATTTTCTCCGCGTCATGCATGAGCTTGAAGCGCTCGGGTTCGTCGGCAGTGTTGCGAATCTTCTCGACCAGTGCGTCATACTCTTTGTTGCTGTAATTGATACGGTTTCCAGGATGGTCAGTCACGAACAGCTCAAGGTAGTTGACCGGGTCTCCATAGTCGGCAGGGATCGTCGAGCGGGAGAATTGGAGAGTACGAGCACGCTGTTCTGCCAGGAATACTTTCCATTCTTTGTTTTCCAGCTTCACATCTACCCCGAGATTTTTCTTGTACATTTCCTGCAAAACTTGCGCGATGGCCTTGTGCGCATCACTGGTGTTATACGTCATGGTGACAGGTGGGAGGGTTGTCCAGCCTTCTTCTTCCATCCCTTTTTTCAGCAGTGCTTTTGCTTGCTCTACATCGTTATCCTGGAAGAAATCCCCACCCTTTGTGCGGAAATCCGTTCCGTCTGGCTCCGGGAAGCCCAATGGCACGTGAGCCATGGCAGGTGTTTGTTTCCCTTGCACGACATTGTCAATCAGTGTCTTACGATCGATGGCCAGCGCAAATGCTTTCCGAATGTTGGCGTTCGTGAATGGAGGCATTGTGGTGTTCATCCGGTAGTAGTAGATGGACGCTTCCGTCTCTACCTTTGCTTCTCCAGAATCGATCAACTGTTTCTTCATATCATTAGGGACAGTCTGGATCATGTCGAGCTGACCCGTTTTGTACATTTGGAATTGCGTATTTTCATCGTTGACCATGACAAACTCGATCCCCGCATATTTGATCGAATCACGGTCCCAGTAGCCGTCGTTTTTCACCAGCTTTACTGATTGGTCATGTACCCAATCTTCCATTTTGAACGGTCCATTCGTTACGATACTTGCAGCGCCTTCCGCCCATTTCGGATTGCTCTCTACGACTTTTTTATTCACCGGGAAGAAGGTCGGCTGCGTCAGGATGTGGAGGAAGTAACCTGTTGGCGCCTTCAGCTTTACCTCAAACGTCTTCTCGTCTACGGCTTTTACCTGTACGCCGTCTGCATTTCCTGTTCCTTTGTTGAACGCTTCTGCTCCATCGATGTAATAGGCGAGGAAAGCAGACGGGAATGCATTGTTCGGATCGACAATGCGCTTAAACGCAAACTCGAAATCCTGCGCTGTCACGGGTTCACCATTCGACCATTTGCTATCGCGCAATGTAAAGGTATACGTTTTTCCATCCTCACTCACTGCCCATTTCTCGGCCATGGCTGCTTGCGGCTTGTGATCCTTGTCCAGTCGAACCAAGCCTTCCATTGTGGCATTCAACACTTCATTGGAAGTACTGTCAAAGCCTTTTGGCGGATCGAGCGAAGGTGGTTCGGTCTTCAGGTTGAGCTTGAGTTTTGCAGCGGCGTTGGCTTGTCCACCTGTATCTGTGGACGCTTGACCTGCTGTCCCTCCCCCTGCTGGCTGTGTCGGCGTTGCCGACTGACTACAACCGGTAATGGCAAGGACAGTGACAAGTGCAGCGGTACTAAGAAGCTTCCATCCTTTTCGCATGTTCATTGCATGTGACCCCCTTTTCTTTTTTAAACAACAATTAGACTTTGTTGCTTTATGGATAAACGGCACCGCTGGGAATGCCATTTATACACGTAAAGAAAAATCTGTCTTGACGAGGCGGAAGGACGTCTCAATCCGTCCAACAACGTTACCACTCATGTTTGTAATGGGCGGGTTGGTGTATTCCGCGAGTTTGTCCAAAGGACCGTCCATGCCGATTCCCAGTTGACGAAGCACTTCATTGACGACCGGATTGATCGCCCGTGGTCCTCCATCCTCGATTTTGATGGCAATGCCCAATCCTGTTTCTCTATCGCCCAGGCAATACACGGACTCTGCGCCTGCCTTCCCTACGATACGACCGGCAAAGGCTGACATGAGGTCTGTGCAATATCGATTCTCGCCTCCGACCATTTCGGGATGAGCGGTCATGGCATCCGTAATTCGCTGAACCGCTTTTCGTCGCTCTGGATTCTCGATCACCTCTGGTCTCGCCAGCTTGGCGAATGCCCACGCGTAATGGGCGAGCGGCAATTGATGGACAGGAACCCCACATCCATCTGTCCCGAGGTTGATTTTGTCTTTGGGGTAGCCTGTTATGTCCTCGACGACTTCGAGAATCCGCTGCTGCACTGGATGCGTAGGCAAATGATAGGTAGTCACGTCCTCCCCCATATGTGTTGCAGTGGCAACCATGCCGGAGTGCTTGCCGGAGCAATTCGAGAAGATGGGTGTAAGTGGCTTGTCTTCCCGAATCAGTTGTTTGTAGCTCTCCTCATGACGTGGCACATGTGTCCCGCATTGCAATGCCGCTTCTGGCTGACCTGCTCGCGCAAGCATTGAGAGCGCCCGCGTGCGATGGCGCGGCTCTCCACTATGAGAAGCGCAACAGAGCGAAAGATCAGCCGGCTCAAAACCATACCGATCTGCCGCACCCGTCTCGATTACCGGAATCGTCTGCAACGGCTTCATACTGGAGCGTGCATATGTAAGGCGATGGGGATCACCATACGAATAGAGCAATGTCCCCTGCGAATCAACGACTGCGATATGTCCGAGATGTGAGCTCTCTACCTGTTCTCCCCGGTATACGTTGGCAACGACGTTCATAGCAAGTCTCCTTTGAGTGCGAATAGTAGAATGTTTGCACTTTTCTACAGTAAGCAATTAACGTGCCAACGCAAGGATATGACAGTTAATAATGAATTTTCTGCTATTTTATCTATGAGTAACGGGACAAAAATAACAGACCGCACGATAAACAAGCCACCCTATATATATTAATGAGTTGTCCTTTTAAATGATTAGGCTACCTCTATCATCAACCAAAAGAAAAACACCCCTTTTCATCCCGCAATCGGAAATAGGGTGTCCTGAATAGCCTTTCTCTTATTGTTTGGCAACCCGCTGCAAATCCGCTTCAACCATCATGTGAATGAGCTCTTCCAGCCTCGTTTTCGGTGTCCAGCCTAGCTCTCTTTTCGCTTTTTCCGGATTGCCCAACAAAATGTCCACTTCTGCTGGCCGGTACAATTCCGGGTCGATCACGACGTAATCCAGGTAGTTCAACCCAACATAGTCGAAGGCGATTTTGCACATCTCTTCCACTGTCGAAGTTTTTCCTGTCGCAATGACATAGTCATCCGGCTTATCCTGCTGGAGCATCAGCCACATCGCTTCCACGAAATCACCAGCAAAGCCCCAATCCCGCTTCGCCTGGATATTCCCCAGCCGCAGCTCCTTTTGCTTGTTCGAGGCAATTCTTGCGACAGCATGTGTCACTTTCCTCGTAACGAATTCCAGCCCACGCAAAGGTGATTCATGATTGAATAAAATGCCGTTGGTGCTAAACATCTGAAAGCTTTCCCGATAGTTTTTGGTCATCCAGTAGCCGAACAGCTTGGAGACTGCATATGGGCTTCTTGGGTAAAAAGGCGTTTGCTCCGATTGCTCTGGCTCCTGGATTAATCCGTACAGCTCACTTGATGAAGCCTGATACATTTTGATGGCAGGGTCCGTTTCCCGAATCGCCTCCAGAACATGCAGGACACCCATTCCTGTTACTTGCGCGGTCAAAATAGGCTGCTCCCACGACGAACCGACAAAACTCTGCGCACCTAAATGATACACTTCCTCTGGTTTACATGCCTTCAGTGCACGCGTCAGCGACGACACATCCAATAGATCACCTTCCTTGTACTCGACGTGATCTGCGATGTTCAAATACTCCAGCCGCCACCTGTCCACCGTGCTCCGGCGTGGTACCAGTCCTACCACATGGTACCCCTTTTCAAGCAAAAATTTTGCCAGATAAGCGCCGTCCTGACCTGTGATTCCTGTAAGGAAAGCTGTTTTCATCCGCTTCCACTCCCCTTCTTCAGGCTGTGCCGTAATGTTCATTCCGGTAAGTTCCCTGAGCATCTCTTAAGCTTATGCCGGACCATGTTCATACGTTCAGTTGTCAGGATAGGGTCAAGAATAGAAGTCCGAAATAAACTAATGAAGGCAAACCATTGTCATTGATCAAGGAGGAGATAAGCAAGTGATAGATATTTTAAAATAACCAAAAGAGGTGTTTCGACTGCCATGTCGCGCATTACTGTCGTGATTCCAACCTATAATCGGGAAAAGTATCTTTCCACAGCCATCGAAAGTGTGTTGAACCAGACGCACAAGGAATGGAAGCTCCTCATTGTAGATGACGCCTCTACTGACCACACGCATGCCATCGTAGAAAAGTACCTCGATGATCCCCGCATTTACTACGTGCTACTCCCTGAAAATTCAGGGATCGGCAAAACAATGGCTGCTGCTCTGGAACGAATTGACACGCCCTACTTTGTCTCACTTGATTCGGATGACTGGTTCGACGAAAAGACCTTAGAAATTTTGTTGGATGAAATGGAACGCCAGCCCGAAACCACGAACGTTGTGTTCTCCAACACTGTTTTTTGGAAGGAAGTGGGTGACACGCGAGAACTGTCCGAAATCATGCGGCCTCCGATCTATAAAGATAAGTATGATTACCTGGAAGCTCCGATGGTTTGGCCTCGTTTTTATCGGACACAAGCGGTTCGTGATGTCGGCGGATTTGAATGTGATGATCCTATGCAGGGAAGGTTTTCTCATGACAAGTACATGTTATTAAAATTGATCGGAACAGGTGATATTCACTGGGTCGATGCGAACCTCTATCATTATTTGATTCACGAGAGCAACAATTCCCACACAAAAAACTGGCCGCAATGGACAAAAGCAAGAAAGTACATCCTTACGAAAATCTTGAAACTGTGGGGCGACGAGTACGAGCCTGTTTTTGTGTACACACCCGAGGGATGGATTTATGTAAACGAGCTCATTCCGAAAAAAAAGCCTTCCTAACTATTCTGCGACAATCTGTTTAAACAAGGTCAATGCCCGCGCTACAGCTTGATCCATGTTGTAGTATTGATAATCCGCGAGCCTGCCCGCAAAAAGTACTTGATCGCGTATTTGCTCCGCTTCTCGTTTATAGAGGCTGTATTGTTGGCTATTTTCCTTGCGCGGAATGGGGTAATAAGGCTCGTTTTCGCCAGGTGAATACGGCTGTGGATATACGAAGGATATGGTTGTATGAGAAACGACTTGACCTGTGAGGTGCTTTTGTTCGAGGATTCTGGTGAAATCATACTCATTGGGATAATTGACAGTCCCCACTTCTTGGTACCATGCCTTTTGATGCGTTTCAAAATGAAAGCGCAGGCTTCGATAAGGCAACCGTCCATGCTTATAGCCAAAGAAGGTATCGATCGGGCCTGTGTAGATCATTCGTTTATACCCGATTTCATCCGCGATTTCTTGATAGTCCGTATTGAGGAGCACCTTTATATTCGGATGGTGGAGCATGCGATGGAACATTGCCGTAAAGCCATGCAGCGGAATTCCTTGATACGTGTCCTGAAAATACCGATTGTCCCTGCTGACATACACAGGAACCCTTGCGGAAACAGACTGATCCAGCTCCTCCGGCTTCAAATCCCATTGTTTGATCGTATACCAATAAAAGACTTTTTGATAAATGAATTCAGCTAAAAAACTAAGCTCTTCATGTGCACTATCCCGAAGCTTCAGAATCGGAATCTTCGCCCCGAATCCATAGTGACGGATCAGTAAGCTCTCCAGTTTCTGCGCATATTGCGGGGAAAACAAAGCGGACAATGCATTTAGATTGAAAGGCAACGGTATTTTTATGCCATCGACATAGGCACGCACCTCATGAAAGTACGGCCGCCACTGGGTAAAACGCGACAAGTAGTCCCAGACCAGCTTGGAATTCGTATGAAAGGTGTGCGAACCGTATTTGTGAATCAGTACCCCCTGCTCGTCATAGCAATCATAGGCATTTCCTCCGATATGATTACGCCTCTCTACCACCAATACTTTCTGATCAAGCTCATTGGCAATCCGCTCTGCGAGTGTAGCACCCGTGAATCCAGCTCCGACAATCAGCCAATCCACCTTCATGTTAGACTCACACCCTCCCGTCTTAATCACATCCACTCACTCACTTACCATTTCGTTAATACCCTAGTAAATGATGTCGTACTCTACACGCGGGAGTGAACTCTACATGAATGCAAACTGGCACGCACACTACACACGCTGGAACGAGTGTGAATCCCTCGATCCAGAGCTTCGTCAGCAGTTAACCACCATGCAGGCTGATGAAAAGCAGCTTGCGGATTGCTTCTCTGCCCCGATTGTATTTGGAACCGGAGGCATGAGAGGGATCATGGAGCCGGGAATAAACCGCATCAATTTATACACGATTCGCAAAGCAAGCGCAGGGCTGGCTCTTTATTTGCTCGAAACATACCCGGATCAGGCGGTCAAAAAAGTCGTCATTGCCTATGATTCACGGAAACACTCACAGTTGTTTGCCAAAGAAACCGCCAAAGTTCTCGGTCAGTACGGGATTACTACATGTATATTCAAACAACTGACTCCTACCCCTCTGCTTTCCTTTGCCGTGCGCCACTTTTGCGCGTGTGCGGGCATTGTCATTACAGCAAGCCACAATCCTCCCGAATATAACGGCTACAAAATTTATGGCGCAGACGGGGGGCAAATTACGCTCGCGACAGCCGAACGACTGATGGAACAGATCGTTGCAGCCGGAAATGAACTCGAAATTACCCCAGCCGATGAGCAAGAGCTGTACAAAAACGGACTTCTCCACTACATTGACGATTCTCTCTTGCATGCGTATTTGGAAAAAGTAAAACAGTTGCGCGTCCATCCAGACTTATCACCTGCCATCCGAGAGCAAGTGAAGATCGTCTTTACTCCCCTGCACGGTACAACGCATGACTCGATCACACGCGGATTGGCATTGTTCGGGTATACACAAGTGAGTGTCGTGGAAGAGCAGGCTGTCCCCGATCCTAACTTTTCGACCGTATCCTCGCCTAATCCCGAAGAGCCTGAGGCCTTTCGAATAGCGATTTCATACGCCAAGCAGGTGGATGCCGACGTAATCATGGGGACGGACCCTGATGGAGATCGCCTCGGTGTGCTCGTCAAAAATCAGGCAGGAGACTACAGCGTCCTGTCAGGGAATCAATTGGGAGCCTTGCTTCTTCATTACCTGCTGGAAACCAAACAAAAAAAGGGGGAGCTCCCCTCTAACGGCATTGTATTGAAAACAATCGTCACGTCCGAAATGGGCAGAGCCATCGCGACAGGCTTCGGTGTATCGACAGAAGACACTTTGACAGGCTTCAAATATATTGGTGAAAAAATCGAAGCCTACGAGAAGAGTGGAGCCTACGTCTTCCAATTTGGTTACGAAGAAAGCTACGGATACTTGATCGGCGATTTTGTCCGGGATAAGGATGCCGTTCAAACTGCTTTGCTGCTTGCTGACATGTGCGCGTATTACAAATCACAGCACAAAAGCCTCGATGACACATTGAAAGACTTATTCAACCGTTACGGTCACTATGCGGAGGAGCTGATTTCTTTCACGTGCAAAGGAGGGGAAGGCATGCAAAAAATATCGGCAACGATGTCTTCCCTGCGCAATCAGCCGCCTTCCCAACTCGCCGCTCACCCCATCATAGCCATCGAAGATTATGCCAGTGGAATCCGCACAGATTGTCAAACGGGTACAACCACGCCACTCACCTTGCCTGCATCAGATACCATCAAATACTTTTTCCACGATCATTCGTGGTTTTGTGTCAGACCCTCAGGCACGGAGCCAAAAATCAAAATCTATTTAGGCGTAAAAGGAACGAGTGAGCAGGAAAGCCAAGAAAAGCTTTTCACCTTGAAACACGCTGTCTTGCAGTTGATCGGATTCTAGTATGGACTAGATCTCCAAGTACGGACCGGATTGAGGAGGATGTCCGCCCGCGACTGTTCCGTAACGAGGAGGATGATAAGCTTGTTCTGGTGTTCGTTCAGGAAAGCCCGATTGAAGAAGCAAGTCGCGTCTTACAAAAAAAGCGTTGACGCCCTTTGAATCTGTTCCCACCAAGGCATATCCCAAGCTGGTTCCCAAAATCACCAAGGAACTCAGGCTGGCACCATAGTAGGTATTGCCACCCCATTTAAAATCCGGCTGATACACGATCACCATTTTTTGTGGAGGCGGAAAAGCCGCATTGTACTCAATCACGACAAGTCGCGGGGTGTAAGCAGAAAGAGCTTGCCATACCCAGTAGTCATTGCCGTCAATGTCGATAGAAAGCAGATCAAATTCTTTTTGGACACCATTTTTTTCGAATAAACCAGCAATATTTTCTCTTGTGATCAACTCATTCTTGATGATGACCTGGGGATAGGAAGCATAATCCGCAGACATTTTATTGCAACTGTTCAGGTCGCCTTCCATCGCCAATCCACTCCATCCGTGCTGCGTGACGAGATTTTTGAGCATACATTCCGAGCCATCCCCAACTCCGAATTCTACACAATAGCGATTCGTAGTTCCGATTCGCGAAAATATTTCTTCAATGATGCCGTCTTCTCCATTTTGGGAATACACTCGTTTTTCATATCGGTTTAACACATCCATTCTCCCCATACCTCCATTTACAACATCCGTCTTTACGTATCTTATTTTTCTTTTGGCGGATACGATTGGTCATTTAATGAACAGGCTGCAAAACAGGCTATTTGCATGCATCTCATACAAAATGTTCCAAATAAGAGGCGCCAGCCGTTTCAAGGCCCTCCTCGGGACAATATAGTAAGGATAAAGTTTATCAATAGGAGCCTAGTAGGCATTTTGTAAGACAGAGGAGATGTATAATTGTGAGTTTGCCCATCGTGTTTATTCACAGAACGGCTGAAGCGCATGTAGGATTATGCATGCAACAGGCGAAATACAGCAACCCTTCTTCTCGTGTCATTCTCATCGGAAGCCCAGAAAACAAGTATCTTTCTGCGGAAAATACAGAGCACTTCCTGTTGAGCCATTTCTACCAAAGCGCCCAAGCTTTTTCTTATGTTTACAAGCACTCCACTTCCAACACCTACGAATACAATCTGTTTTGCTTCCAGCGCTGGTTTATTTTGCGCGATTTTATGAGGAGTCAAGGGATAGAACGTTGCTGTTACCTAGACTCGGACGTAATGCTATACACCGATATCAGTAAGCGAGACAACGAGGAGTTCGATGACTTTACATTTGAGTATACCTGGACGACCGTATGCGACCTGGAAATACTCAATCAATTTTGCGATTACGCGACCAAATTTTTTCGCGACCCTCTTCACTACCAGACTCTGCTTCAATTCGCAAAAGAAATCGGAGATGCCCCCGTTTCTGACATGGTGTTGTTTATCCTGTTTCACAATTACGCGCTTCGCCGCAAAGCTACGTATGGTATCGTTGCCAACGGCTTTTTCGATCATAATCTCAACTGTCCTTTTGCTCCAGCCTGCCCGCAGGCTGACAACCTAGATGGGAAGAAGCAGATTTATCAAAAGAATGGCGCACTCTATTGCAAAATAACCGGGACGCCTGACTACCTTAGCGCTCATTCCTTGCATTTTCAAGGACATGCAAAAGCATATATCCCCTACTTTCGCTCACAGGACATCCCGAACACAGATGATTTCATGTATTTCGATTATCCGACCTGCAAATGGGTGCCGGCCCAACCCTGATCCCCATAAAATTCCCATTGGAAACGAGCTGTGCGCCGTTCCCTTTTTTCACGTTTTTCCATATTCATAATATGTTAAGCTGTTCATCCTTCGCTATGAGCATCATGGACAGGGGGGATTCGACTCATGAAGGCATTGATTACCGGAGTAACGGGATTTGCCGGCAGTCACTTGGCTGAGTATCTACTGTCGCGGGGAGATGTAGATGTTTACGGCACATTCCGGTCCCTTACCAAAAAAGAGCAGCTAGGGCACCTGATGGACCGTGTGCAAATGGAAAACTGTGAATTAAAAGATCCCCAATCTGTAAATGAACTCATCCAGAGAATAAAGCCCGATCTCATTTTTCACCTGGCCGCTCAAAGCTTCGTCCCCACCTCGGTGTCGTCTCCTGCAGATACGATGGTGAACAATATTGTTCCACAGTTAAACTTATTCGAGGCGGTACGCAACCATGCTGTTCCGTGTAAAATTCAAATCGCTTGCTCCAGTGAGGAATACGGTCTGGTTTATCCGGAGGAAATCCCCATTAAGGAGACCAACCCCCTCCGTCCTCTCAATCCATACGCGGTCAGTAAAATTGCCCAGGATTATCTCGGGTATCAATATCATCACAGCTACGGTTTGGCGATCATCCGTACACGCACATTTCATCATACAGGTCCGAGAAGAGGCGAAAGCTATGTGACCTCTAATTTTGCCAAACAAATTGCCCAGATTGAGCTTGGTCTGCAAGAGCCAAAAGTACATGTCGGCAATCTTGAGGCGATTCGAGACTTCACGGATGTACGAGATATTGTCAAAGCGTATTGGTTGGCAATTACCCGAGGCGAACCGGGTGATGTATACAATATATCCGCAGGTACTCGTTATACCATCGAAGACATGTTAAAGACGCTACTGGCCTTGACTGATGTGCAAGTACAAATACACGTTGACACCAATCGGTTGCGCCCCTCTGATGTAGACATCGTATTGGGAGACTCTTCTCTATTTCGAGAAAAGACGGGATGGGAGCCCGAGGTCTCTTTCCAGCAAACGATGGAAGATTTATTGAATTACTGGCGCTCTGTACTACGCCAACAGAACAGTTCTTAAAACGTCGAGTGGATGAGTAGAAAAAATCAGGAGGGAACTTTTTATGTCCATGCAATCCCTTCCTCTCGTCAGTGTCATCACCCCTTCGTACAATCAGGCAGCTTTTATCAAACGAACGATCGAGAGTGTATTGACACAGGACTATCCCCATATTGAGCATATTGTGGTAGATGGCGCCTCAACTGACGGTACACAGAATATTTTGCAGCAATACAGCCACCTAGCAGACCGCTTCCGCTACGTTTCCGAACCAGATCGCGGCCAATCCCATGCCATCAATAAAGGATTGCAAATGGCACGTGGTGAGATTATCGGATGGCTCAATTCAGATGATACGTATTTTCCCGGTGCCATTCGAAAGGCTGTGGCAGCCTTGCAGCAGCATCCCGATTGGGGCGTAGTATACGGAAAAGGGCTCCACATTGATGAGGATGACAAAGTAAAATATCCGTACATTTGGGTGGAGTTTGACAGAAAAAAATTGTTTAATTTCAACATCATCTGCCAACCCGCTGCTTTCCTGCGAAAGCATGCTTTTGAAGCAGTTGGTGGTGTAAATGAAGAACACGACTGGTGCATGGATTACGATTTGTGGAACCGGATTTCCTTGCATTATCCGATTGGAACGATTCCGGAATTCTTGGCTAACTCACGCTTATATGACGCGTGCAAAACGTTTGTCTATGAATTGGAGCCAGGGTTTTCCGAAATCTTGAAAACAAGCGTGAAGCATCATGGGACCATCTCGAACGAATGGCTTTATCACTACACGCAGAAGCATTACAAGCAAGGAGCCTTTTGGTTTCTCAACAAGCTGAAAGCGTATCATGCATTCGGACCCTCTCCTCAAATCATTGCATCCAACCGCTACTCAGACTCGTGGGCTCCCCAAAACCTGCGAATGACTATCGAAGCCAGTCATGGACCGATGCACGCCTTGCTTATAAAAGGAAGCAACCAAAATATCGCCCCTCTTCTGCATTTCCATGTCATCAGGAATGGGAAACTCGTACACAATTTCCAAGTTACCCAATCGCGTTTTCAAGTCGTAATTCCCATTACCTCAGAGGGACAGCAATGTGAAGTGAGTATTTTTTGCAGCCAGCAGATCCTTCAGAACCACCCCAACAATCCTAAAGTCAAACGATCTGTCAGCTACCACCTGGAAGAAATCCTCCCGCTTTCCTATGAGGAGTACCAATTTTATCAGGAATTTACCAAAGGCAAGGCCAACATCGAAAATTGGGTAAATCGCAGAGTCCCTTCGCCTCGAATTTGAATGCGGACGAGAAAGGCAGGTTGACACGAATTGAATCTGGCGAAAAAACGGATTGTGGTTACTGGTGGATCAGGATTTCTAGGAAGCCACGTCGTTCATCAATTGCGCAAGCTGGACTGTACGGACATCTTCATCCCTAGAAGCCATGAATACGATCTTCGCAAAGAACATGATGTAAACAAGATGTTGCAAGATTTCCGTCCCGATATCATTCTTCACTTGGCTGCCGTGGTCGGCGGAATTGGCGCGAATCAAAAAAACCCCGGAAAATACTTTTACGATAATTTGATCATGGGGACTCAGCTCATGGAGCAATCCCGCTTATTCGGTGTCGAAAAATTCGTAGCCATCGGAACCATTTGCTCCTATCCGAAGCATGCGTCTGTACCGTTCCAGGAAGAAGATATATGGAATGGTTACCCTGAAGAAACCAATGCTCCATATGGCTTAGCCAAGAAAATGATGCTGGTGCAATCGCAAGCCTATCGCGAGCAATACGGGTTCAATTCCATTTATTTGCTTCCTGTCAATTTGTACGGTCCAGGCGATAACTTCGATTTGGAAACCTCACACGTCATCCCTGCCATCATTCGAAAATGTGTGGACGCAATTCGCAATGACGAGAAGAAGATCGTTCTCTGGGGAACGGGCAGCGTCACACGGGAGTTTATTTATGTAGAAGATGCCGCACAGGCGATTATTGCTGCAACTATGAGCTATGATCAATCTGAACCGGTCAATATCGGTTCTGGTCATGAAATCTCCATCAAAAGCTTAGCGGAAACGATCAAGCAGCTAAGTGGCTTCCAAGGAGAGATCGAATGGGATAAAACCAAGCCAGACGGACAACCGCGCCGCCTTTTGGATGTGACCAAAGCAAAAGAACGGTTCGGCTTCGTGGCACAAACGTCCTTACTTGCTGGTTTGGAGAAAACGATTGCCTGGTACATGGCACATCCTCACGTGCAAGGGAGGCTCCCTACATGAGAGTCGGAATAAACCTGATGTCAGTGATTCCTGGCAAAATCGGCGGGATGGAACAGTATGTCAGAAACTTGCTGGCCTACTCGATGAATGCTGGCGACGGCCATCAGTGGTTTCTTTTTTTATCCTCACACAATTTCCATACCTTTGAGGCGCAAAAAAATGTGCGCAAATTCATGGTCCCCGATCACGGTAATGCACACGCGATGCTTCATTTCTGGATCAACTCCCTGAAGTTGAATTTGTGGTTTTGTCCGCTGCTTGTATTGAATCCATCCGATGTCACAATTCCTTCTGTTATCAACATTCCAGATATCCAACACGAGTATTACCCGGAGTTTTTCGATGCTCATTCCTTGCGCTGGCGACTAGACAACTACAAATCGTCTGCAGAGCGTTGCAGTGCCGTGCTGACTCTCTCGGAGTTTTCCAAGCAAACGATCCTCCAAAAATTCGGGCTTCCTCCGCATAAAGTACATGCGATCCACCTGGATGCCTCGCGGGAGTTTTCCATGCCGCATAATGAGGCACTCAACCAACAGGTCATACAAAAGTATAAGCTGCCCAGCCAATATGGCTTTTTCCCCGCGAATACATGGCATCACAAAAATCACCTGAATGTCTTCAAAGCACTTGTCACTTTGCGGGATAAACACCATATACGAATTCCCATGGTTTTCACCGGTTTTGCTCAAGAGGCTCATCAAAACGTCATGAATTACATCACAAATAACCAGCTATGGGACCAAGTCAAATGGCTCCATTACGTACCGCAGGAAGAGATGCCGTATTTGTACCGGAATGCTCAGTTCCTTTGCTTCCCTTCCCTCTTCGAAGGCTTTGGCATTCCGCTGGTAGAAGCCATGAAGTCCAACATTCCAATCGTTTGCTCCAATGCAGGGAGCATTCCTGAGGTCGTGGGTGACGCTGCTCTCACCTTCGACCCGAATATTTCAGATGATATCGCAGTGAAGCTCGCCCATCTTTATTTGAAACCTGAGGCAAGAGCAGACCTGGTTACCAAAGGCATCCAACAAGCCAAGCATTTTTCGTGGGAGAAATGTGCGCGCGAAACACTGGCTGTCTTTACTTCCGTCGCACGCTAATGTCTTTTGAAAGGAGGTCTTCTTCGTATGTCACGCATGCAACAAATTCGGGAGACGTGGAGGAAGGAGCGCCGAATCCCGTTTCCCTTAACTGAACAAGAGACTTGGGATTTTTGGCTGTTGGAAGCACCGACAAACGATTTGAAAAAGTCGAAGATCAAGCATATTGCAAAAACGATGGGCATCCGCACCTTGATCGAGACCGGTACGTTTAAGGGAGACATGCTGCAAGCGATGAAAAACCATTTCGACTTGCTCGTTTCCATCGAGCTGGATGAAGCCTTGTTTATCGCGGCAAAAGAGAGATTTTCAGGCGACAGCCACATCCATATCCTCCACGGTGACAGTGGAGAAGTGTTGACCAACCTGATGTACTCTGTCACAACACCTTGCCTGTTTTGGCTGGACGGCCATTACATTCCCCGCTCATCTGAGGCAGCCAAAGGAGACCTGGACACCCCTATCTTGCATGAGCTGACTGCCATTTTGCAGCATTCTGTCCAAAATCACGTCATTTTGATTGATGATGCTCGTTGCTTTATTGGTCCCAATCCATTGTTGAACGATTATCCCACTATCCAGGAACTACGAGAATTCGTTCATTCTCTTCGTCCCGACCTCTTATTCGTCGTAGGAAATGACATCATCATGATCTACAATCCACTTGAAGGAGCAACGAATTCGATGAAGAAAGTTGACTTTCACCTGCCGTTTGACAATCAAACCTTTACCGTCTACGGGGACGGCTCCGATCAAAGCGTCCTGTACTTTATGGAGTATTACCAAGGATACTATGAAGACTACGTTATCCTTCCTCTGAAAAAAATCGTACAACCTGACCATGTTTGCCTAGACATCGGAGCGAACATCGGTCCGATCTCGCTCGCACTGAGCTATCTCGCGCCTCAAGGCAAGGTGTACGCATTCGAACCCTCCGATGTCAATTATCCTTATCTCCTGCGCAACCTGGCCGAGAATCACATCACCAATGTCGAGCCACTCCAGCTCGGAATAGCGGACCGGAACGGGAACATTCATTTTACTGACGACCCGCGCGGTGGCGGATGGTCTTATATCCCGCATGAGCCAGAAGCCGTGGAGAAATCCACCCAATTCATATCATGTGTCAGGCTGGATGACTGGGTAGAGCAGAATATGATCTCGCGCATCGACCTCATTAAAATTGACGTGGAAGGCTCAGAGGTCATCGTCTTGGAAAGTGCCATGCGAACGCTTAAGCAGTGGGACCCGGATGTAATCATTGAATTCAACCCAGATAGCATCAAGGAAAACTTCGGCAGACATCCACTCGTGCTATACACACTGCTGGAGAAATTGTTTACCCATCTGTATATGTTTAAGCGGGACAATACGGTGGTAAAAGTGAAGAACTACAACCACTTGCTAGACGAAATGAAACCTTTCCACGCTGATCTGTTCTGTACGAACAAGACTTTCCTCGATTAAGCACACATAATAAAAACATGGCTGAAGGCTCGCCATGTTTTTTGTTTCGTTGCTATTTGAAAGTGGCCACTACCTTTCTCAATCCATCCTCCAGCTTTACACGCTGATTCCACCCTAGTGCTTGCAGCGGTCGAATATCTGCTTGTGAATGCATGATTTCCATGTCGGTATACGCAATCGATCCGAACTTCAGGAGCGTACTTGATTGGGTTATATGCTGAACCAGTTCTACAAACTCTCGGATCGAGGTTGCTGTACCTGTCCCTACCTGGAATTCCGTAAATCCTGCGGGTAGACGAGCAGCATGCGCCAACAACACACGAAAGGCAGAGACTACATCGTCCACATAAATAAAGTCCCTTGCTTGCTTTCCTTCTGTTAGCCTTAGTTCGGGTTGATTTTCGAGACAGCTTTTGATGACAGAAGTGACAAACTTATTCGGATTATCATACGGACCATACACATGCTCCAGCCTGACGTTGATGAATTGCAAGGAAGATATATCTGCTAGACATTTTCCCCATTCTCGAAATTGACGCTTCGTCAAATTGTATGGTTGTAGATGTTTGGGTAATCGGACGGGCGCACTGGAAAACGTATCTGTATTCAGAAAAACAGGGGTTCCAGAGCGTATGGCCACATCCAGCAGTTTCAGCGGAAAGGTCACATTGGTATCTACGATCGTGGCATTGCTTTCGTTGTTGCGTCCATAACAGGTTGCTGTATGGATAATCGCATCGATTCTCCCCTGCTCGAAAAAAGGAGCTTCCCATTGACCTCGATCCGTATCATAGGTAATCAAATCAGGTAATATGTCCTGGATACGCGAGCAATCGGAAGTGCTCCTTTTTAAAATGATGACAGTATGTCCGTCCAATCGCAGCGCTTTTACGAGCTGGCTTCCGAGAAATCCTGTCGCACCGGTCACAAGTATCTTCATTTGGGATCGCTCCCCTTCACCTGCTTGGCACTCTCCTTATATCCAGTTCAAGTCAATGTTGTGAATTTGTTTTTCTTGCATGACCCTCCGAAAGTGATCGGCTTTCGTTTTCAAGCCTTCAATCAGCCATTCATGATTTTCTACGACGATTTTTTCTATGTGAAGGTGTAAATTTTGCTCCACGATTTTTTCCAACAGTTCAAATTCTGCCCCCTCAATATCGATTTTGATCAATTTGATCGGGCGGTTGAGCATTTGGATGAACTGTGACAAATCGATTACCTCTACGTCTACATATTTTTCAGGATTCGTAACCGGATGATTGGTCAAAAGAGAAGAGGCATACGCAGACCCTGCCGGATCCGTATGGTAATGTTCATGCAAATGCAAGCGCAGCTTGTCGTTTTTATGCCAAACCGCTTTGTTTATACATACGACATTGGGATAGGAACCAACCCTTTTTTTCAATTCCTCAAATACGTATGGATTCGGTTCAAACGCAAAGACGAGGGCGCCTTTATCCGCCATTTTTTGAGAAATGACCCCGTAATTTGCCCCACAATCGATAGTAATGTCCCCGTATCCGATCGGAGAAAAAACCTCTTCACTGTTCTCGTTTAATCCACCCACTCCTGCTTCCTCCTTCATGTTCGGCTGGTTGCCCATGCTGCTTTTCCGGATTTCCACAGTTCTTCCAAGTAGTTTTTATCTCTCAGCGTATCCATCGGATGCCAAAAACCAGTATGCTTGAAGGCCATCAGTTGATTCGCCTTGGCCAAGCTCTCCAGCGGCTCTTTTTCCAATACCGTCTCATCACCCGCAATATAATCGAATACGCCCGGTTCCATAACAAAAAAACCAGCATTGATCCAACCGCCGTCCCCCTTTGGCTTCTCCTGGAATCCTGTTACAGTGCTCCCATCGGCAATATCCAATGCTCCGAATCTGCCTGGCGGTTGAGTCGTGGTGATCGTTGCGAGTTTTTTATGCGCGCGATGAAATTTTACCAGCTTTTCAATATCAATGTCGGATAAGCCATCTCCATACGTCAGCATGAAGGTTTCTTCTCCCACATACTTCTGAATGCGCTTCACCCTTCCACCTGTCCCTGTGTCTTTCCCTGTATCAATCAATGTGACTCGCCACGGAGCAGCATTATGATTGTGAAAAGTGACCTGATTATCGTTACGAAAATCAAAGGTCACATCAGAATGGTGAAGGAAGTAGTGCGCGAAGTACTCCTTGATCATATAGCCTTTGTACCCGAGACAGATGATGAAATCATGAAAACCATACTTGGAATAAGTGGACATGATATGACAAATGATGGGCCATTCACCGATCTCAATGAGCGGTTTCGGACGAAGATGCGTTTCTTCTCCAATGCGTGTGCCATACCCTCCTGCTAGGATGACGACTTTCATTGGCTGCCCTCCTTCCTCTGGTGTTCACTGGCCCTATCTGTATACGCTGCGATTTGGGCCAAACAGATCTCCCTTACGCATTGCTTTTGCTGATAAGCCTTATGCCACGAAATGATACTGTCCAAGGTCTGTTCGAGTGACCACTTGGGCTTCCAGCCTAGTACGCTTTTGGCTTTGGAACAGTCCAGCTTTAAATATTGGGCTTCGTGCCATTGTGGATCGGTTCGCTCTGCTTCAAAGCGGGCACCAGCTCCCCATCGTTCACACAATTGCCGAGCGATCCACTCTACCGATCTGGCATCGTCCTCATTCGGACCAAAATTCCAGCTCTGAGCGTAATCCTTGCCATTCGCCCACATTTTTTCAGCGAGCATCATGTACCCTTTCAAGGGCTCCAGGACGTGCTGCCATGGCCGAATTGCTTTTGGATTACGGATGGTGATTGTCTCTCCCTTTATCAAGGCACTCAGGCAATCCGGTATCAATCGATCAAGAGCCCAATCACCGCCACCGATTACATTGCCTGCTCGCGCTGAAGAAACGGCTACGCCATGCTGGTGATACTGGTCGGGGTGAAAGAAAGCATTGCGATAGGAGGCAGTCACTTGCTCCGAGCATGCTTTGCTGTTGGAATATGGGTCATAGCCACCCAACACATCCTGCTCACGGTATCCCCACACCCATTCCCGATTTTCGTAAACCTTATCCGTCGTAACATTGATGATCGCTTTGATTTTCATTCCATCCTGAACAGCGACTCTCGCCGCTTCGAGTACATTCACCGTACCCATGACATTGATTTCGTAGGTTTCCGCCGGATATTGATACGACAAACGCACCAGCGGCTGGGCGGCCATGTGAATGATGATATCCGGGTTTGCTTGGTTGATCGCTTTTTGAACACTTTCCTTCGATCTGACATCATCAATGATTGAATCAACCAATGAGCTGATTTGGGCACACTCAAAAATACTCGGATTCGTCGGCGGCGACAGCGCATACCCTGTTACCTTCGCCCCTAAATGATGCAGCCATAAGCATAGCCATGCCCCTTTGAACCCCGTATGACCTGTGATCAACACTTTTTTGTTTTGCCAAAACGCTGGATCAATCATCGTGATCACCGTGCTTCCCAATCTGCTCCCGAATCGCTGACCACGTCATTCCGAGTCGAACGATATCTTCTTCCACTAGCTGACTTCCCATCTGTACCTCGATGAATTCCAGCTCGGTCGTGGCTTTGATTGCATGTTTGGCTCCTACCGGGATTTGCAATACGTCACCTGGTTCAACCTGGCTCAACTGATCATCCAAGATGAACTCGCCGCAGCCTTCTACGATGATCCATACTTCGCTACGATGGTGATGGAATTGATAGCTCAAATTTTTCCCGGCGTATACATGGATTCTTTTCGTTAATACTTCCACATCGTCTTCATTCTTCTGAAAATGCATAACTTGATACCATCCCCAGCGCCGCTCTTCATACATTGGGCGCTTTGTCCAATCCAAGGCCAAATTTTTGACCATATGACTTTGTTCCTTGGAAGAAACGAGGATGCCATCAGGACTGGCCGCCACGATCATATCCGATAAGCCGATGGACACGATAGGTATGTCCAATTCGTTGATAACGTGCGTATTCGTGCAACTCTCATCAAGCAAAACCTTACCGATTGCATTCTCGCTCATTTCTTCCGTGAGCGTATTCCACGTCCCTAAGTCCTTCCAGTCTCCGTCATACGGGAGAACGACTACTCTCTCTGCCTTTTCTACAATCTCATAGTCAAAGCTGATGGCAGGCATTTGGCTATATTGCTCAAGCATGCGGTTGTATTCAGTAGGCAATCCTTTTTGCTCTAATTCGCGAATGAGATAACCCAATCGAAAAGCAAAAATTCCACAATTCCATAGGGCCTTCTTTTCTACTAAATCCTGCGCTTGCTCAAGTGACGGCTTTTCTTTGAAGCTTTTTACTTTTTGATAGGCATGAGGCCTTTCACCCTGATCCGACTCTGATTCTAGTTGTGGAACAATGTAGCCGTATTTCGTAGATGGATACGTAGGCTTCACTCCGATTAATGCGAGATTCGCGCCTGATTTGAGTATGGTGTTCTCCAGCTCCTTGATCCTGTCCATGAAGCGATCCTCAACGAATGGATCAACAGGCATGACGGCTATGACCTCATCCGGGTCCAGTGTCAATGCAGAGTACAAATAGGTCACCGCTAAAGCAATGGCAGGGAAGGTATCTCTTTTTTCCGGCTCCACGATCAAAGGAACGCCTTCTCCAAGTTGGCTTTGAAGCAAGTCAACATGCGAGCCGCCTGTTGAAATATAAACAGGCTCCGACCAATTGCGGGAGGCCAGTTGCCTCCACACTCGTTGAACCATCGCCTCTGGTTGGGAATGTGCATTGCCTACCAACTTCAAGAACTGTTTGGACCTGACATCATTGGAGAGCGGCCACAGCCTTTTCCCTGAACCACCCGATAGCAATATCAGTTTCACCCAGGCCACCTCTATCCGTTTATATCGTGTTGTATGCACCATCTTATGCGTCTGTCGCAGTCGATGCTCTATCGTCCAATGAAAATGGTCAAATAACACGAGGAATGATAGAAGCCTATAGAAACTGAATCCAACGATTCGAAATATAATCGAAAATATAAGAACCTGCTTGCGGGAGATAGGGAGCCGTGAAAAACTTCATATGGTGCTTCGTGTATCCTTGAAAATGAAGAGAAAACAACGGCAGATATAGATTCGATGCCTTATCCTTGCAGCACAGGACTCCATTTATCGAGTAAATTTTCTTAAAGCCATACAAATTCTCCACCGAAGCAGACTGCTGAATATTGCCGTCAATAAAGCCGTCATGAAACAAGCCGTTCGTCATTTGGTAACCCTTGAATTGTCCAAGAAACAGCAAGGCCAGCACCATATCTGTAATTAAAGGCTGATTGAATCGGACATGTTCCTTTCTCTGCATCGTGAAATGGACGACTTTCGCAAAGGATATCGGATTGGCAAACTGAGACGTCATAAATTCGCAAAACTGTTCTAGCTTCTGCCTATCTAAGAAATTGGTCCATACGAATTCCATCATAAAGTTGTTAAAACGCGGATGGTTCACGTCGGTAAACAGCATGACATCCGTATCGATATAACAGCATTTCGAAATCTGATGCTTTTTCATAAACGTCAACAAAATAAACCATCGTTGAAAACAAAACAGATTGTACTCATAGGGCATGAAATGAATATGTTTATAGACTCTCGTCATTTCACTAGCGCCATGCATGTAATCGTCTATCATTTCGTGAATAACGCCGTTCATCGCATACCTTCTGTTTCCTCCATTCCCTATCAGATAGACGGGCGAATGGGGATTACTTATTTTCGCTTGCTGCAAGCTGTATGTGAGATAATCATCGTCCCCTCGATGGATGATCACGATAGGCAAGGGCATACTCTTTCCGCCTCCTTTTTCTCCCCATACTTTATGTAAGTGAAAGACAACGAGAAACGGGCATATGCCTCTTTTCCGGAAACCTGCATGCTGGCAAGCAACTTTACACTTGATGGGGACGAAATTAATGCATTTATATCATTTCCCCCAGCAAAGTCCGAACATATCGTATAGGGCAAGCACTCTGCAATGAAGGGGGACATGTCGATGGGAAGATTTTGGACAGATCAGGAAATTCTCGATGAGATCAGCAAACGGCGGTGGTACCATAAGATCGCGCTGCGACCCGGTATTGTCACACCCGGGATTACGCTTCTGGAAGGTATATGGAATATGACGAGACAATCCAGAGAATACATCCAATATTCGGGGAAACGCGTCCTTGATCTCGCTAGCTTTGACGGAATGTGGGCGTTTGAAGCGGAGCAAAGAGGGGCGAGTCTTGTCGTAGCTACGGACTGTATGCAGCCACTCTATTTGAATTTCGAGTTTTGCAAGAACATCCTGCAAAGCAAAGTTTTGCCGCTGTACAATACCAGCCCTTATAAACTATGGGAAGGGCTGCAAGTTTTACTGATGGACGATTTTATAGAACCACTGCCATTTCCTCAACAAATACGGCACAATCAATTTGATGTCGTCCAGCATCTTGGACTGCTCTATCATCTGCGTGATCCAATGTGGACATTGTCGCAATGCCGAAGCGTGATTAAACCAGGTGGGCACCTCTTGTTGGAAACTGCCTGTATTTTGGATACAAACCAATCGATCATGGTCTACAACGGAGCTCCTGGACAAATGAACCGGATTTATAGGGACGATACGACTTGGTGGTTGCCATCCGTCCTCTGCATTGAGGAGATGCTGAAGGGCACATTGTTTGAAGTTATTCCTGAATCGGTTCGGACCATCCCCTCTGGCAAAATAAACAATTACGATGCAGGTCGTATCAGCCTCGTGGCAAGAGCCATTCCTGGCAGCTCGATCGACCCGAACTGTCACGCGGAATTGCTCCGTATTTTCCGCAATCCAGGGATCATTCCAGACTATTTGTAATGAAATCGGGTGCACAAGATCAACGATGCTTGTGTACCCGTTTTTCCATTCTTTCATAGTCTGAAGGTAGTGCATGCATTTTTATGATGGAAAGATGGGAGTGAATCTCGTGTCCCACTCACAGCAACCATTAGTGAGTATCATTACCCCCTCTTACAACCAAGGCCGGTTTATTCGTGAGACGATAAATAGCATATTGACCCAGGACTATGCAAACCTTGAGCATATCGTGGTAGATGGAGGCTCGACTGACGATACGCTCTCCATCTTGCAAGAATATGCACAAAAAGATCCGCGCTTCCGTTATATTTCCGAACCGGATCGCGGACAGTCTCATGCGCTGAACAAAGGTCTGGCAATGGCAAGAGGGGAAATCATTGGCTGGCTGAATTCAGACGACACCTATGTACCCGGCGCCATCAACATGGCTGTTCACGCTTTTGCGAGTAACCCGAGCTGGGGAATGCTTCACGGCAATTGCCAGGTGATGAACGAGTACGGTCAAGTATCCACCACCTACCCGTCAGAACAAGCTGATTCCAAGAAGTTGTATCAGAGCTGCGTGATTTGCCAGCCATCCGCTTTCATCAGGACCCACGTTTTCAGGCATATGGGGGGCGTGGATGAAAAATTGCAATTTTGCATGGATTACGACCTGTGGATGCGCATCGCCAAATTTTATCCCATCGGTTATGTGCCTCACTACTTAGGAAACGCCCGAATCCACACGACCTGCAAATCAGCTACGCAATGGCATTCTGTCGGAGTACCTGAAGTATTGCGATCACTTGCGAAAAATTATTCGTCCATCCCCAGCCATTGGATATCGTATGTTCCACAATACAAAAGCATGGGTGTACTCGACCTGTTGCGGCTCTATAAGTCCTTTCCATCTAATACAACCAGAATCACAAGCATGAATCGGGGAATGGACTTGTGGGCGCCTCCTGTCCTGCGCGCAATTGTGGAATCAGATCCGTCTGCGCCAGCTCAAATGTTGTTAGTGAAGGGCAAAATCCCTGGCTCCCCCGTAAAATTGCCAAAGCCCATTGTTTTGACTGCGCTCGTGAATGGCGTAAAAGTAAAAAGTTTTACCGTTGATAAACCCACCTTTGTCCTCGAAATTCCGCTCGATCCGAATGCCACGACGATTCGTGTGGACATCGCTTCTTCCAGTGTCGGTGTACCGAGCACCCCTCAAGTCCAGCAGAGAATCGTGGGGGGATACATGGCCGAAGAGATTATTCCACTTTCGTATGACGAAGTGATCGTGTACAGAACTTTTTCAAGGAGTTAACCATTCAACTCGTATATAGCTTCGTTTCAATGACAGCCGCCGCTCCGGCTATGGCAAGCAGGAGCAACAAAGGATAGGCGGCTGGCACATACATATACAACCCAACAACCAAAGCTCCCACCCAAATTCCCACGCACCAATGGCAGCTCAACAATTTGCCTATCCATTGGCGCAACCTCCCTCCTTTAAATTGAAAGTCCCGGACCATTTGCCCCGACTCATCGGGTACATATAACACCTGGTAAAATGGGTTTCGCAGAAAAGACGTGATCTCATCAAAAACAATCAAATGCGTGAGACGAAAGCTTGCCAGCACGAGAATGATTAGGTCGATCCAAGAGAGGTCAAACATTCCACCTCCACCTCTTTCCAATATTTTGTGCTTTTCTCATTTGTTCCACATTTAGTACCATTGTGATGCGACAAACCAGAGAAAGGCGTGATGAGATGAATCGCAACATGAAAAAAATGGCAACCATCCTTTCCCTGTCCGTCCTCGTAACCATGATCGGACAACCTGCATTTGCGAAAACAAGTTTTACCTCTTTGAAAAAAGGGATGAAGAGCTCGCGCGTGCTTGAAGTGGAAAAGATGCTCGATGCACTCCATTACGACTACAAGCTGGTAGTGGACAAGACATACAACAGCTACACAGTTTATAACGTCAAAGCTTTTCAGAAAAAATACAAGCTACCGCAAACCGGAATTGTAAACAAAACCACTTACGATAAACTGAAGAGCGTGTACCAAGCTCGCAAGCAAGAGCAGCCGACACAGCCAAGCACACCTTCCAAGCCTAGCAAGCCTGCTGAGTCCAATGATTACGCTACACTGAAATTGGGTGCTAGCGGTGAGAACGTGAAGCAATTGCAAAAGATGCTCGCTGGCCTCGGATACAAAGTAACTGCCTCGGGTTATTACGATGAATCTACGCGCTTTGCCGTCATGCTATTCCAGTCGCGCAATAAACAACCGTTGACTGGTGAAGCTGATGCCAAAACCTATACGGCCATTCAAACGCAATACAAGAACAACCCAGTGCAGCCCGGGCCAGATACGAAGCCAACAAATCCAACTACTCCCGTAACACCAAGCAAGCCTGAGCAACCGCAAAACCCTGGTGCTGGCACGCAAGTTCCTCTTCCCGCTGGTTTGACGGCTGAGGAAAAAGAAATGGTTCAGCTCGTGAATCAAGAGCGCACCAGCCGCGGCCTCGCACCCTATCAAGTGGACATGCAGTTGGTGAACGTTGCACGTGTGAAAGCCCAAGAGATGGTAAGCAAAGGTTACTTTAGCCACACCTCTCCCACTTACGGCTCACCGTTTCAAATGATGGATACTTTTGGTATTCGCTATTTAGCTGCTGCTGAAAATATTGCTCAAAACTACTCTGTAAGCAGCGCTCATCAAATGTTCATGAATTCCTCCGGGCACAAAACCAATATCATGAGTCCGACATACGACTACGTAGCCATTGCTGTTGTGAATGGCGGTCCGCACGGGAAGACGTTCGTGCAAATGTTCTTGAAAAAATAGAGGCGCGGAGCGGAACGGAAAAGCCATCATTTCTACTGAAATGGTGGCTTTTCTTCCCTATTAGAAAGACACGGCGATCCGGTTATTGGCGGAAAAGTGTACCGTCTGATCGTTGCACAGCACGACACCCTCGACGACGATTCCCTTCCCCGTTTCTTGTTTCATAAAAGAAATCTGGAAGTTTTGGAACGATTCCGTCGATTCCGGTGTAATGGTTACGGGTTGGATCGGCGCTATCCAGTATTCCCCTCTCTCCATCGCTTGGGCAAACCAATCGTCTTCCAAGTATCTCCATCCTTTTAAGCCCGATGTACCTTGCACGGCCATCGTCTCCACGAGCTTCGGTGGCAATACCTGCCCTCCCATTTTAATTGAATCGACAGGCGAGACACGCAGGCAAACGATTGGATTTTTCAGTTCTACATTCCCCGTATTCTTCACCTGAAGTGTCCCAATCAACAGGTACGGCTTCTCAACTGATTCAGAGTGAATCAATGTGTAATCAAAATACACTTCTGCCGCTGTACGAATTTCAACCTGTTCAGGCACTTCTTCGACCGGATGAATGGTCACTACTTGTTCGAGCAGTTCTTCCTCTGCCAAGATCAACAGCTCTTCCCGTTCACTGTCTGATTCGCTGATTCCTTCTCTATTTGAGTCACTGGCCTCAGCAGTCGGCTGGTCACTTTCCTGAATCATGATTTGTTCCTCTGCTAATGCCTTTTCATTAGCCCCCTGCTGACTTTCCTCATCAGAGGTAAAGAGCATCGTGGAATAAAACAGCTTTAAAATGTTGGGTGGTAAAAACGCCATTGGTTGAATGTGCAATCCATTTTGGAAATACTCCAAAACCCCTGACGCTAAATGTAGCGCAATTTTTTCCGCATAAATTTTTCGCTTGTTCACTTCCGTATAAAGCGGCAACTGCAACTGGATGTGAACGATCGTTGGTTGCTTTTGGTTTTTGGTTATTTTATAGTGACACGGGATTCCTGACTGCTGCATTTCTGAACGCAAGCACTTGACCAAATCTTGCCGCTTTTCATCCTCCGACTGAAAGAAAATCAGTCTAGGTTTTTCCAGGGCCCGCATTTCCTTCAAGCTAAACCGTATGGCGACATCCGTATTTTTCGCCAGAGACGGATTGTTTTGGCTTAAGACGACCTCCATCCCGCTATCAGAGAGAAATTTTTGAACGTTCCCCAATACCTCCCACTCGTAGGCGGTCCCTCCTGAAGAGATACCTGTAAAAAGGACGCAAACTTTACCTTTCAACCCCGAATCCAGGTCCACTCTTTTATTCGTCGAATCCCACTTCAATTGAAAGCCATTTTGCTTGCAAAATAAACGAAACGCTGGCAGAGCCGCATACGGCATGGACCCGCCACGTTGACCACTGTAATATACCTCAACATCCATTTCCATCTCTCCTCACGACACTTTCCTTCAGTCCGCGATATTGTATGAATGCCTAGTGTCCAAAGTGAACATTTTTGGCGATGACTGTTCCGAAGAAGCGCTTTGCGCATACGATGCTACAGAAAGGAGTGGTCATATGCCCACCTCACAAATGCCCCTAATCTCCATTATCATTCCTGTAAAAAATGAGGGGGACAATGTGCGTTCTACCATCACTTCCCTTTTAAATACAAGAACCACCTATCCGTATGAAGTGATCGTAGTCGATGATGCCTCAACAGATAACGGTTGTCACTTTTTACAAGGCCAAGCGCAAAATGAAAAAATAAAATTAATCACAACAGAAGGCATTGGTGCTGCAGCAGCAAGAAACCTGGGTGTGAATCATGCCCGCGGCAACTACTTCATTTTTTGCGATGCCCATCTGTCTTTTGAAAACTTTTGGATCGATCGCATGATGGAGCTCATCCTTACCAAAAAAGCAGATGGCGTTGCTCCGGGAATCGCTTCCATGACGGAGCCACATAAAATTGGTTATGGGCAAAATTTGAATCAGAAGTTGGAGATCACTTGGTATCCAAAGCCAACAGGCCCGGCACAGGTTGCGATATTGCCAGGGGGATGCTTCCTGGTCACTAGAGAAGCTTTTATGAAAGTCGGGGGTTTTGACCGTGGTTTTCGCATATGGGGATTTGAAGATATCGAGTTTTCCATCAAAATGTGGCTATTCGGTTATACGTGTATGGTCCAGCCATCCGTAAAAATCTTGCATTTGTTTAGGCAAGTTCATCCTTACACAGTTGCACATGAGCACATTTATTACAACATGCTTCGAATGGCGTACAGCCATTTTAGCGAGCAGCGGATTGAGGCTGCGAAAAAACTTGTGCTCTACGCAAATGCCAGTGAAATTGCGGATGATGTGCTGACTAGCGGGGCTGCCGCTCAGCGTGTTCGATACTCTGCCCAAAGAAAATTCGACGACAATTGGTTCTTTCAAAAATTTCATATTCCATTCTGACAAGATAGTGACCTAAAAAATAGGCGCATGCTCAACATGCCAAACTCCCGTTGCCCACATAGTATGTAACTGCAAAGCAAACTCCCTAGGAAAGGAAGGATTCTTACGGTGAAACATCACGTGAAGCCCATTATGGGTCGCCAGCTCCCTACACCGACGCCTACAGCAACTCCTCCTATACCGAACAACCTGCAGGAAGAGTGCATTCGCGTCAATAAGGTGTATGACTGGGTAGTATTAGCGAACAGCTACCGAAACAAGATTGCCCTTCCCGACGATTGTCAAGCTCTGGTAGACGCTGCCATTCGTGCAGGGCAAGATATCACGCTCTCCTGCGTTGAGCCAGTTACTCCTGGTCCTACTTGCAGAGTCGTCAGTATTCGCCGCGAGAACATTACAGTCAATGGGACCACTGTTCGGGTCGGAGTCGTTCGCTTTGTGTTCGGAGCCACTGTGCTCGTTCGCGTCTTCGCAGACGGAACACCTCTCTGCGAATTCACAACGACAGTGCAATTCGATCAGGAAGTCGTTCTCTGCCTGCCTGAACCGCTTGATGAGGACAATATCTTGTGCCGAATCAGTGCTTTCGAGTGCTCACCGACCGGTACTGTTCTCCTCGGAGGCATGGTTCAACTCGACGTCATTGTCTGCGTAGAAATCCAGGTAGAAGCAGAAGTCAAACTGGAAGTATTGGCGAAATTCTGCGCTCCACGTCCAAACAACATTCCAATTCCATCGCCAACGCCATCTTTCCGTTGCCCGCCGATCACATTCCCGCCACAATGCCCACCAATCTTCCCAGTACGCAACTGCGATTGCCAGGCGTCCGTCAATGCGCTGGTACCAAACGTCTCCATTTCTATTGGTATCCCACTCGCCGTTGCCGTCGGTACGATTCAGCTCATCGCAGATATCTGCCCAAGCTGCGATCCATCCAGCAGCTCGTTTACCTTTAACTTCTTTGATGCTCTCCTGCCTGATGTCCTTGGTGATCAAAGCTTCAGCTTCTCGCCAACGACTATCAGCTCTCCGACATGCATTTCCGTACTACCTATCCTGCCAATTGTGACAGGTCTGGTCGTAACAGGTACTGGTGTACGGACATTCACAGCAACAGGCGCTCAAGAAACGCTGACCTACTCTCTGACACTCGCCGAAACAGGAATCGGCCTGCCAGACGTGATCATTCTGACACTCACAGACTCTGCTGGTGTCCTCGTCTTCAGCGGCACTATTACAGTCGTTCCAGACGAACAATTACTGGTTGCCGATTGCATCACGTTCGGAGATATTGTCATTACCACTCCGTAAGAAAAAAATATTTGTTTCCAATCAGGCGGGAGAAGACCAGCACTTCTCCCGTTTTTTCTATAGATGAACCTTCACTACAATACAGGCACCAATTCTTCCCCCGTACATATGTCTATATGGGAACGCCAGACGGAAAAAGGAGGACAACACTGTGTACAAAAGGAGAATCTCCAATGCGAATAAGCCGAAAGAAAATGAGAAGCTCCTCCTGCTAAAAAAACAAGCACACTACTACGAGGACAAAGCAAACCAACTCATGCAAGAAGTGTGGCACCTACAGAAGCAGATAGAGGAAACGTCCCAAAAAAACGGAGCATATAGAGAGCAGCTTGAACAATTGAACCAAACCCTCCACGATTTGGACAGCAAAGGGGCAGAATGGAAGCAGCGCTTAAACGATTCACAAGACATGCTTCAAGAAATGAAGAGCAAGCTCGACTACTACGAACGTCTCCTGAAACAACGGGAAAATACCATAACCGACCACCAGGAAACAGAGGCAAAACTAAAGAGTTCGATCGACAGCTTGCAAACTGAGATCAGAGAGCAACGAAAAGGTCCACGCCTTGAAGAAATCATGTCCAAACATCAAGCACAGGAAGCACACTTGCGCGAGCATATTGAATTACTCCAGCGGCGTGTACAAAGCTACGAACAAAAAGAGGCACAATGGCAAAAAGAGTTACACGAGCAAAATCAGCAGCAGCTGAGTCAAATCGAGGAGATCCTGCATGAACGCCAGCAGCATTTAGACATGATCGCACATCTGGAGCAGCAACAGCTTACATGGAAACAAGCTTTGGATCATGTAAATGAAGAGTTTGAGAGTGCGCAGATGAGGCAGCACGAACAACTATCCAAAATTGAATCATTGAATCAGCAGTTGGAGGACGCACGAGCACGGGAAGAGCAGGCACTCTCTGACCTACAGCAGCATACAGAAACAAGCGCAAATTGGGAACAGCGGGAGCAGGAACTTCACGATCTTGAGCAAGAGTTGCATGCTCAGACGCAACACCTACAAAAACGGGAACAGAAGCTTCTCGATCTTGAACAAGAGCTTCAGACGCAGTGGTTAGAATTGCATTCTCAAGCGGATCACCTGCAAACGAAAGAACAAGAGCAGCTCACTCTCAATCAAGAGCTCCAGACGAAGGGGCTAGAACTGCAATCTCAGACACAAGCTCTTCAAGCACGGGAGCAAGAGCTTCTCAGTCTTGAGCAAGAGTTACAGGGGCAAAGCCAAGAACTGCAATCCTTAAAGCATAACCTCCACACCAAAGAACAAGAGCTGCTTGTTACCGAGCAAAAGCTCGAGGCTAAGGAGCTGGAGCTGCATTCTCAAACACAAGAACTTCAAGCACAGCAGCAGGAACTTCTCAGTCTTGAGCAAGAGTTACAGGGGCAAAGCCAAGAACTGCAATCCTTAAAGCATAACCTCCACACCAAAGAACAAGAGCTGCTTGTTACCGAGCAAAAGCTCGAGGCTAAGGAGCTGGAGCTGCATTCTCAAACACAAGAACTTCAAGCACAGCAGCAGGAACTTCTCAGTCTTGAGCAAGAGTTACAGGGGCAAAGCCAAGAACTGCAATCCTTAAAGCATAACCTCCACACCAAAGAACAAGAGCTGCTTGTTACCGAGCAAAAGCTCGGCGCTAAGGAGTTGGAGCTACATTCTCAGACACAAGAACTTCAAGCACATCAGCAGGAACTTCTCGATCTTGAACAAGCGTTACAAGCACAAGGACTAGAGATGCACTCTCAGGCACAAGAACTCCTTGCACGGAAGCAGGATCTTCTCGTTCTTGAGCAAAAACTCGAGGCTAAGGGGCTAGAGCTGCATTCTCTGACGCAAGACCTCCATGCACGGGAGCAGGATCTTCACGTTCTCGAACAAGAGCTTCAGACACAAGGCCAAAACCTTCAATCCCTTGCTCATAACCTCGAAACAAAAGAACAACAGCTCCAGTCCCAAGAGCTTGAACTGCATTCTCAAACGCAAAACCTCAACGCACGGGAACAAGAACTTCTCGATCTCGAGCAAGAGCTTCAAACACAAGGCCAAGAACTGCAATCCCTTGCTAATAACCTCCAAACGAAAGAGCAACAGCTCGAGTCCAAAGAGCTAGAGCTGCATTCTCTGACGCAAGACCTCCATGCACGGGAGCAGGATCTTCACGTTCTCGAACAAGAGCTTCAGACACAAGGCCAAAACCTTCAATCTCTTGCTCATAACCTCGAAACAAAAGAACAACAGCTCCAGTCCCAAGAGCTTGAACTGCATTCTCAAACGCAAAACCTCAACGCACGGGAACAAGAACTTCTCGGTCTCGAGCAAAAGCTTAAGACACAAGAGCAAGACCTTCAATCCCTTGCTCAAAACCTCCAGACGCAAGAACAACAGCTCCAGTCCAAAGAGCTAGATCTGCATTCCCAGGCGAAAAACCTTCAAGCACGGGAGCAGGACCTTCTCGATCATGAGCAAAAACTCGAAGCTAAGGGGTTAGAGCTGCATTCTCTCACGCATAACCTCAACGCACGGGAACAAGAACTTCTCAGTCTCGAACAAGAGCTGCAAACACAAGGGCAAGAGCTTCAATCCCTTGCTCAAAACCTCCAGACGCAAGAACAACAGCTCCAGTCCAAAGAGCTAGATCTGCATTCCCAGGCGAAAAACCTTCAAGCACGGGAGCAGGACCTTCTCGATCATGAGCAAACACTCGAGGCTAAGGGGTTAGAGCTGCATTCTCTCACGCAAGACCTCAACGTACGGGAACAAGAACTTCTCAGTCTCGAACAAGAGCTGCAAACACAAGGGCAAGAGCTACAATCCCTTGCTCAAAACCTCCAGACGCAAGAACAACAGCTCCAGTCCAAAGAGCTAGAGCTGCATTCCCAGACGAAAAACCTTCAAGCACGGGAGCAGGACCTTCTCGATCATGAGCAAAAACTCGAGGCTAAGGGATTAGAGCTGCATTCTCTCGCGCAAGACCTCCATGCACGGGAACAGGACCTTCACGCTCTCGAACAAGAGCTCCAGACGCAAGAAGACCAACTCACGTCCAAAGCGGTAGAGCTGCATTCCCAGACGCAAGATCTCAACGCACGTGAGCAGGAACTTCTCCATTTTGAGCAAGAGCTCCAAGTACAAGGGCAAGAACTGCAAACGCAAGCAGATAACCAGCAAACAAAAGAACAAGAACTAACACTCCTCGAACAAGAGCTTAAATCCCGGGGGCAAGACCTTCTCACCCAGACGCAATACCTTCAAGCGCGAGAGCAGGACCTTTTCACCCTTGAGCAAGAGCTGCAAGCGCGCGGACAAGAACTTTACACTCAAAATCATAACCTCCAGACAAAAGAACAAGAGCTGCTTACTTTCGAACAAGGGCTTCAGGCCCGAGATCAAGAACTTCTCGCACATTCGCGAGACCTCCAAGCTCGGGAAGAAGAACTAAATGGTTTTGAAAAAGATTTGCAGGCGCAAAGAAAAGAGCTACAAGTTCATGCGCAGGCGTTGCAGGTTCAAGAACAAGAGCTCAAGACCCATGAACAGGAGCTTCGCGATTGGGAGCAAGCCAACCTCTCCCAGGAGCAAGCACTTCTGGCTCAGACCCAGGAACTCCAGGTCCAAGAACAAGGACTTCAATCCCGAGAGCAAGCGCTGCAGCTTCGCGGGCAGGAGCTTCTCTCTCAGGAGCAGGAGATCCACTCCCACGAGCAAGAGTTACTCACGCTGAAGCAAGAGCTGAACGCGCGAGATCAAGAGCTACAGAACCAAGAGCAGGAGCTACAGGCTCAAGGACATACCCTACACAATCGTGAACAGGAGTTGTTCACTCGGGAGCAAGAGCTAAACACACTGGAACAGTCCCTCCTCTCTAAGGAACAAGAAATCCAAGTCCAAAGGCAAGAGTTGCAAACACGGGAGCAGGAGCTACAAGTGCAGAATGAAGATAGATACACCCGAGAGCAAGAACTCGAAGCGCAAAAACAGGATTTACGCACGAAAGAGCAAGAGCTGGAAGCCACCCGCCACGAGATGCTGCAAAAAGCAATAGATCTTGAACAAAGTTGGACAACAAAACACGAAGAAACTTCTCAACAATTAACGGAAGCTCTGCTTGAGCTGGAAGCAGCCCGGTTAACGAAAAATCAACTCGTCGCTGACTATAAAAAGCTGGCCGAATCGCATTCCCTGCATGAGCAGGAATTGCAGCAAAGCATCCAAAACCGCGATGAAGAAATCCAACAAACACAAAACACCATAAGGAGTCTCCAGTCGGAATTAAAAGAAACACAACAGCAATTAACAGAAGCCCAGGATCGTATCAAATCTTTTCAACAACAAGCCAAAGAAACCGACGAAAAGCTCGCGAACGTCTCTCTTCAAAAAAATAAATGGAACGAAGTGCTGGAGAAAACAACCCAAAAATACGACTCTCTGTTAACGGAAAAAGAAAAAGCCATTGAGCAGTTTACATCCCAGGAGCAAGTGTTGAAAAAGACGATAACCGGACTCAAAAACATGGTGAAAGAACTCCAGAACAACGAAGAAAAATACAAGCAAATCATCAAAGAATTCACGCAAAAGGAATCTCGATCCAATAAAGCCTTCAGTCAACTCCAGCAAAATGTCCAATTCCAACCAAACACTCAATTCCAGCCAAACACCCAATTCCAACAAAGCACGCAATTCATGCCAAGCTCCGATCCCTCCACTCAACAATTATCTTCCACACCAGTAAAAATGCAGATGCCCTATCCCAAAAATGCCAACGAATTCAACCCGTTTCGTTGAAAAAGTGAAAATGTGCGAGCGCCGTTACCATGTGAATCTATCCTGAATACAACATAATACAGTCCAGAAAGGGAGGAAAAACCATGACACCTGAACAAATGCGTGCACTGTATCACCAACGTCAACAACATCAAGTCAATCCAGCCCAGCGCCCATCGAGAATGCCGCCATCGCCATTGCCAAAATCCGGTCCGGTTCATAAAGTCCAACCATCCGTCCAGACTAGAACGAGTGGAGGATGCTGCGGCAGGCGTTGGCAAGGCTAATCTTTTAGAGGCCCCCTTTTCCATGACCCGTGCAGTCTGGGATGAAATCATCCGAGATTCCCTTGAGAAGAAGCCAAATGAAACGTGCGGATTGCTTTCCGGTAGAAATGGGAGTGCACAGACGGTTTGGCGTATGGAAAATACATTGAAAAGCCCGGTCGCCTTCGCCATGGACCCCAAGCAGATTCAACACGTTTTCCATAAGATGGCGTTGCGCGGGGAGCATTTGGTCGGGATCTATCACTCCCACCCTACTGCACCTCCCATTCCGTCACCTGAAGATATTGCTTACTGTCATTACCCGGAGGCCGCGTATCTCATCGTTTCGCTCGCTTCTCCACAACCAGTTCTTGGCTGTTTTCGAATTGAGGGGTCTTTTGCTCGGGTGTATCCTTATACAGTCCGTAACTAGTGGTCAAATTCACGCAAAACAAAAGAACAGTGGGAATTTACTCCCGCTGTTCTTTCTGTTTTAAAAGATCGCCATGTTCCATTGAACTGGGCAGCAACCATTCCCTTTTCTCCCAACTGACAAAATCATCTTCCCACTTTACCTGGAAGCGCTCCTCCTCAATATGAATGACCACTCCCTTTGCGCCATCCTTTACATAAACGACCAGATCGCCTATTTGTATCACCACTCATCGCCGCCCATTACCCGAGTCTGAAGATGATTCCGTGTCCACCCTTCGGATACACCCATTTGATATTTTCGTACGGGCAACCAATGCGGCAGCTCCCACACTCGTGACATCCTTCGTAACCGACGTGCATCCGCACTTCTTCCCATTTGTATACTTCCGCAGGACAGAAGATGGTACAGAGCTTATCAGGGCATTGCGTCGCACAAACATCTGCGGAGAGCACATGCAGATGTGACTCCGTATCCGCTTTGAAGCGCACAAGGTACTGTTTCTCCTCGATTGACTGGCCCTTCGGTAAATCCTGCATCACTTCATCACCCTCCACGCATTCATCAAATCACGCGCCATTTTCCATTTGTCCTTCGCAGAGCCGAGCTCGCTCCAAATTTTCTTCTGCTTACTCCATTTTGAGCTGCCATCAACCGTGAACATTTGACTCGCTGCTTTGTTCATCATCGGAATATACTGTTCGAAATACTGCGGGAATTTTTCAAAGTGATGCGTTGCGTCCTTGTACTTTTTCAAATCTTGACCGACAAAGCTGTTCAATAGATTGATTCGGTATCCGTCGAGCATTTTTTCGGAATAGTCCCCTGCCTCTTTTGCCGCCAGAATCGTTTCCGCTGCCATGACACCAGATGCCATTGCCATATTCGATCCCTCTCGATGGATCGCATTGACGAGCTGGGCAGCATCTCCGACGACAAGAACACCATTGCCGACAATTTTGGGAATGGAACGATATCCGCCCTCGGGAATTAGGTGCGCCAAGTACTCCTGCTGCTCACAGCCTTGAATATACGGTCGAATCATCGGGTGATTCTTTACATAGTCCAACAACTCATAAGGCTTGATCTTGTTTTTTATCAGACCCGATAGCATCGTTCCTACCCCAATGTTCAAGCTGTCCTTATTCGTATACAACCACGCCGTCCCCAAAATCCCTTTGGTCGAATCCCCGAAAATTTCAATCGTACAACCGTGATCGCCCTCTAAGTTAAAGCGATCCTCGATTATTTTGCGATCCAGCTTCAGTACTTCCATGACAGCGAGCGCTACCTCATCTGGGCGAAACTCTTTGTGGAAACCTAACGATTTCGCCAGCAAGGAGTTGACGCCGTCTGCCAGAACGACAACATCTGCGTATAGATCCCCATCCGGTCGATCTGTTTTGACACCGACTACCTTGCCATTTTCAACGATGCACTGCAAAGCGACGGTCTCATTGAGTAAAAGTGCCCCCTGCTGCACGGCTTTATCTGCAAACCATTGGTCAAATTTCGCCCGCAGCACCGTGAAATTGTTATAGGGTTCCTGGGCCCACTCCATGCCTTTATAACTGAAATTGATGGCTGATTCCTTATCGAGCATCATGAACCGCTGCTCGACGATCGGCCGTTCAACAGGCGCCTCCTTGTAAAATTCGGGAATGATGTCTTCCATCGTTTTGCGATACAAAACACCTCCCATGACGTTTTTGGAACCCGGATATTCCCCGCGCTCCATCAACAGAACATTTACACCCGCTTTGGCAAGCGTATAAGCACAAGCTGTTCCGGCCGGCCCTGCTCCGACAATGATTACATCAAATTTCTCAGCCATACGTTACCTCCTTGTCCGGCTCCTTTTGGAATGCTTCAATGAGCAATGGCACAATTTCAAAAGCATCACCGACAATACCGTAGTGACAAGACTGGAAGATGAGGGCATTCGGATCTTTATTGATGGCAATGATCATTCCCGAGTTGCGCATGCCGACCAAATGCTGGATAGCTCCCGATATGCCGATGGCAAAGTAAATTTTTGGCGTGACAGTTACTCCCGTCTGTCCGACCTGATGATCATGACCGATCCAGCCTGCTTCCACCGCATCTCTGCTGGCCCCGACGGTTGCCCCGATTCGTTCTGCGAAACGATGAATAAGCGCGAAGCCTTCCTTGCTTCCGAGTCCCTTGCCACCAGCGACGATCACATCAGCCTCATCCAGCCGCACCTTTTCCTTCGTCTCCCGGACGATTTTCAGTACTTTTGTGCGAATATCTTCTTCACGCAGCTCCATGCTTTCATCAATGATTTCTCCTGTACGTGACTCGTCTGGCTCAAGCGCTTTCATGACTTTCGGGCGAACCGTCGCCATTTGCGGTCGATGTTTTTTGCACAAAATCGTCGCCATGATGTTACCGCCAAACGCTGGACGGCTTGCCTCCAATAAGCCTGTCTCCGCGTTTACATCGAGCATGGTTGTGTCAGCGGTCAGCCCTGTCTCCAAGTCCGTCGCGACAGCGCTCGCCAAATCTTTTCCAGTTGAAGTCGCCCCGTACAAGATGATTTCCGGCTTGTGCTTTTGAACACATTCGATGACTGCTCGCATGAAGGACTCTGTTCGGTAATCATGAAAAATCTTGTGATCGTAGACATACACTTGGTCCGCTCCGTATGGAAACGCCGTGTGGGCCAACTCCTTGATTCCATCTCCGATTAACAAGCCAGCAAGCGGCACGTCTCGCTTGTCAGCCATTTGCCTACCCGCCCCCAGCAGCTCGAGTGATACAGGGGCGATACGGCCGTCACTCACCTCTAAAAACACCCAGATGCCACGAAAATCATCCAGATTCATATCTGCTCCTCCTTCACCCGAAACAATCGCTGTTTATCGTGCAAAATTTCCATCAAGCGCGCGATTTGCTCGCTGGCGCTTCCTTCGAGCATTTCGCCACCCTTTGGCTTCTCTGGGGGCCAAACTTTTGCAACAATGGTAGGAGAGCCCTTCAGACCTAACTGCGTCCGATCGATATCCCCCAAGTCATCGACGGACCAGATAACAGGCTGATATCTAGCAGCTCGAAGCATGTTGGGTAGCGGAGAATAAGGTACCTCGTTAATCTCCTTCTCCACGGAAAACAAACAAGGCAAGGTCGACTGAATGACTTCATACCCATCCTCCAGCTTTCGATGCACGATGGCGTAACCTTGTTCTTTGTTTATCTCCACTACTTTTTTCACACACGTAAGCGGTGGAATATCCAACCTTCTGGCGACACCCGGTCCGACTTGTCCCGTATCACCGTCGATGGTCATCTTCCCGCAAATGACGAGGTCGACTGGCTGGCTTTCTGCAATCTTCTCAATGGCTTTGGTAATGGCATAGCTGGTTGCCAATGTGTCTGCTCCGGCAAATGCACGATCCGTTACCAGATAGCCTGCGTCTGCTCCGATCTCGATACATTTCCGAATGGCCTTCACCGCTGGCGGCGGTCCCATGGTAACGACGGAGACCACACCCCCATATCGATTTTTCAAACGAACGGCTTCCTCCACCGCATGTGCATCATACGGGTTGAGAATGGCTGGCGCACTGGCGCGATCCATCGTATTCGTCTTCGGATTCATCTTGATGATTTTGGTGTCCGGCACCTGCTTAATGCAAGCAACAATATGCAGCATGATTGATCCCCCCTTGCTGCCGGGCGCGATACCTATGCCTGTACAAAAGGTTGCCTTTCTTACGCGCAATCAGATCAGGCAGCTTGTCGTTCATTGTTATAGCCTATTTCGATGCAACCGAGCTTAGACCAGTAATCATAGAAACGAAAAAGACGCCAAACATCAGCTTCGCGCTGTGTGGCGTCTTTTGGCTTATTCATTAATCTTTATCAATGGAGAACTCAATCGTAGCATCCGTGAACTTCTTGGAAACTCTTTTCAGCTTGATTTCCAAACCGATTTGCGGCAGGATTTTACCGACTTCCGGCACTTCCGGCATCGAGTAATCATCACTGTCTTTAAACTCAGTGACACCATCTAACGGCTCGTATTCCATCGTTCCCAAAATGTAATCCAGATCCATTCCAGATGTATCGTTCGGGCTAAACGCAGCATCATTCACTTGGTAACGGGAATCTGCGATTGCCTTTTTGTTACCTTCATCATTGTTCCAGTAACGTACTTCCTGATGGGCATCTACTACACCGAGCATGCCGTAGCCTGGGTGCAGGCTTGTATTGTTGTCACGGGATCTTTCGTAACGACCATCAAAGTACCAGATGACCATACCTGGATCATACGTGAAGAAGGAGTCGTTGCGACGGAAATGCTTCAATCCAGCGTCAATTCCTTCGTGAGAGCGCAGCTCAACCAGGTAGTACGCATCGTACATTTTTCCTTTTCCATCGAAGTGAGTGAAGCCATCCAATTTGAACTTCTTCTCACCCTCTGCATCATCTGCGAAAATGACTTGTCCATCTGCCTCTACTTCGAAGTTATCCAGATAGAAGCCATCCATCACGAATGCGACATCCGTCACATAGTTAAACTCAACTTGTACCTTTTTACCGACGAACTCGTTCAGGCTGATTTCTTCTTTGTCCCAGCCTTTGGTTACGTCATCGTATTTTTGAACTTCTTTTTTCTCGCCTGTATCCGTATCGATTACATTGACGTACACGTAGTCATAGCCTTCCTCAATGCTTCTCCACGAATCGAATTTCATCGCTGCGGAGCTGGCCCCTGTTAAGTCGATCACATCAGACGTCATTTTTGTATTCAGCTTGTTGCCTTCATCCGAGAAGTACGCGTATCCGCCATCCTTTGGCTCAACTGGAGGTTTCTTTTCGACCTTAGGCATGTTCAGCTTGATGACCTTGCCGTCCTTCTCAAGGCTGCTCGCATCAATGAGTCGAAGGCTTCTCTTGCGCTTCTCTACATCCTTGTAGTCCAGCACGTACGGTTTAATCCAGTTTCCGCCGAACATTTGCTGCAGGACCATTTTTGACCAAGGATCAAGGCCAGTAGGTTCTGTTTGGAAAACCTTACCTGTGTGGCTACCAGACGACATGAGGGACCAAGCACCTACTGGCGAATCTTTTCCGCCTCTTGTCGTGTCATACAAGTCTGGCAAACCGAGATTGTGTCCGTATTCGTGAGTGAATACACCTGGTGCGCCATCTTCAGGCTGGATCATGTAATCAAACGCTTTGAGGCTTGTGCCTGGAATATCCACTGGTTTTTTCAAGGTCCAACGGTGAGACCAGATCGCATCTGGGTCTTCCCCTGTCTCTTCTCCAATCCCTGCATGAACGAGCATGAGGTTGTCCAGATTGCCATCCGGCTCCATCAGGTCTCCATCACCATCGATATCATACGGATCACGCTGATCGTACAATTCCTCTTTCCCGGCAATGGATTCCCCAACTGCCTCAAGCGTCTCGATTACCAAATCGCGCGGATTGGAATCGTCACCGGCTTTCGAGTTTTCTCCATAATATTTGTAGCTATTCTCTGCCATTTGCCATGGCGTTACCACACCATCAACCGTCCATGTTTTTCCCGATTGCAGATAGAAGTATTTCGCCATCGTTGTCATGCTGATTCCTTCAGGAGTTTCGTACCCCTTCTGATCAAACAGCATCTCTTTATAATGCTTTTCGTTAAAGTCTTTCGTCCAAAGCGAGTCACTCACTTTTGGTAACTCGTTATGCTCCCGGTCTGGGAACTCGACAAGAGCGACAACGATGTTATCGGTATGTAGTCGTTTGGAAGAGCGCAATTCATCGCCTTCCTCCATCTCTGCCACTTTCTGGGCTGCCTTCGCCAATGCTGCCTGCTGCCCTCTGCTCGCTTCCCTACCATAAGAGCTCGATTCGTCAACGCCGTGCGGTACTTTTTTGTCTTCCAAGTACTCGAGCAACGCCTCGTCAATCTCTTCCTGATCGGCATCTTCATCAATGATTCCTTGCTCCATTAACCCTTTAATCAGTCGCTCCAGGTTAACAGTGGACAAGTCTACATGCAGATCATGCTTGTCCTCTTTTGATTTGGCCAAACCCGTTGCAGGTGCAGCCACGAAAGTACTGAGCACGAGTGAGGAGGAAAATAAAACGGATAAGAGCTTCTTGCCTTTCTTCACTACGGTTCACCCTCTTTTTCTATCTATTTGTGATGCATCGGAAAAATTAAACCCCCAATTCCGACTATTCATAATTATTGCGTGATACGTAATTTTTGCCAAATTCTTTCCTTCGACAAAAAATACTTCCCGTTCAAAAGAAATTTCTCACTAAGGCTATCGAACTAGTAACAGCAAGTGCCGAAATTTCGGCTAATCATTTATTCACAGGGTATCAGTTCGATATATTACCATCGCGTCTACCTCCTAAAGGCCTATAGAAATTTGTTGAATTTTGTCGATAAAAGTCGATATTTTTCTATCAGATATTTCTTTCGCCCCCCTCTCTTTCTTGCAAAATAACTCGATTATCGGTACGATCGAATAAAAATGCTCGTGTTTTCCTTGGAGGATTTTGATGCTGCAAACATTTGGTTTTTCTCTGTATGAGAGTAAAGTTTATGAAGCGTTGGCGTCTAGCGGCGAGCCTCTCGATGCAGCAATGGTCGTGAAGCATTCGGGAGTGCCAAAGGCAAAAATTTATGAAGTGTTGAATCGTTTGGTCGAAAAAGGGATGGTTCTTGACACCATATCTGAAAAGAAAAAGCGATATACAGCCCTTCCTTTGGACAGCCTGGTAGAAAAGCTGACCAGCCAATTTCAAATGGACGTCAAAAAATTGACCAGCTCCCTTTCTCATAAAACCGTACGCGATGACCGGGTCTGGAGCCTGAAGGTTGACGAATCGATCCGCGCGGAATGCAAACAATTGATCCAACGAGCAACACGGTCTATTCGCATCTCTGCTTGGTCGGATGATTTTTTGGAGTATGTACCCCTATTGGAGATGAAAGAAAAAGAAGGAGTGGAGATCGAAGCCTTGGTCATCGGGCAGATTAACACCAAGCTTTCCTGTGTTCATTCCTTTATCCCTGTGCAAGAGCATCAAGGCTTGGAACGCTATCAGCTAATCGTAGTGGACCAGGATGAAATGATTTTTGCAGGTGAGGAGGACACGGGCTGGCATGCGATCAAGACACGTGGTCAACCGTTCGTCAAATTTTTTGCCGATTCTTTTTACCATGATGTCGCGCTGACAAAAATCACCCAAAAATATGTGGATCAACTGTTTGACGATGAAGAAATCCGCAAGATGATCATCCGCCTCCGATACTGACAATACGTGGACTTTGGCTATTGGCCAGAGTCTTTTTTATTTGTATGGAGAATTTTCTAGTTGCACACGATAAAAAAGGTTACTATTATGGTAGTAACCTTTTCACTTGAGAGGAGCTATTGTTTTGAATCCACGTGTCTTCATCTTAGCGATTGCTACCTTTGTTGTAGGTACGGTGGAATTGATTATCGGTGGTACGCTTGATCTGATTGCTCGTGATCTTCAGGTATCGATTAGCGCCGCCGGACAATTGATCACCATATTCTCGCTTGCATTTGCCATTGCCGCTCCTCTGCTCCTGCATGTTACGAGGCGTGTCGAGCGCAAAAAGCTATACTTGTATGCATTAGCGGCCTTTTTCCTGAGTAATGTGCTCGCGGCACTTAGTCCGAGCTACGCTGTATTAATGACAGCACGCATCTTGAGCGCAGCAAGTAGTTCCATCCTGATTGTGCTGTCGATTACCATTGCGACGAGTCTTGTAGAACCTGCATATCGCGGCCGTGCCATTGGCGTTATTTTCATGGGGATTAGCGGTTCGCTCGTACTCGGCGTCCCTGTTGGCTTGGCGCTGGGGAATGCCTTCGGATGGCGTGCCCCGTTTTGGTTAATTGCGGCTCTTAGTATCGTTGCGATGATTTTTATCCTCTTGTTTTTGCCAAAAGTTCAAACTGCACCGCCAATTCCGTTACGTGATCAAATGTCTACCCTCCGTAGCGGAAAGCTATTCAGCGCATTGTTTATCGTCTTGTTAATGCTGACAGGTCACTTGACGCTGTATGCATACTTTACCCCTTATCTGCAAACGACGATGAATGTAGACGCAATGACACTGAGCTGGATTTATCTCGTGTTCGGGATTGCTGCCGTTGCAGGCGGCGGTATTGGCGGTTGGATCGCAGACAAATGGGGAGCAACCAAAAGCATTCTGTTCATCATTCCCGTGTTTGGCTTGATCATGTGTGTCTTGCCGTTTTTTACAGGCTCGCTTTATTTGTTCTTGCCGATCATGGTAATCTGGAGTGCGCTTAGCTGGGCCATTTCGCCAGCACAGCAAAACTATTTGATCTCCTGCTCACCTGCTACCGCAGACATTCAATTAAGCTTGAATACTTCTGCCCAGCATTTAGGTATCGCCCTTGGCTCTCTGGCTGGCGGTCTCGTCGTCGAGCGGTCTTCCGTCATCTACACGCCTTGGGTTGGAGCTGTGTTTGTCCTGCTTTCATTCGGATTTGCCTTCTACTCGATCTCACGTCCATTTCAAGCACAGGAAAGCCAAGTGGTGCAACCTGCGCCAGAACACCATGCATAGAGACTCACAAAAGCAAAAAGCCGTCAAATCGTTGACGGCTTTTTCTTATCATCCTAGAATCGTTTTCGTTATGAGCCTATTTCACTGGCAACCGGACGGTAAATCTCGTGATTCCCCGCTCGGACCAAACCTCAATTTTCCCCTTGTACTTGTGCACAACTGAATCTACAATCGTCAGACCCGTTCCACGCGAGCCACATTTTTTCTCTGTTTTCGTTGTATAGCCATTCTCAAAAATACGTGTACGTTGTTCTGTTGATATTTCCGGTCCTGTATTTTCAACTCGGAAAATAATGTGTTCTTCATCACAGCAAAAATAAATGCTGACTCGTTTTTCCCCATCTGCTAACTCCGCCGCTTCAATCGCATTATCAATAAGATTCGATAAAATTTTGATCAGATCAGTGGAAGGAATGTTATCGATTGGATCAGAACATTCTTCAAATTGCATCACGATTTGTTTGGATTTAGCCTGCTCCCATTTGGTGTGAAGCAATACCATTAAAGCAGGATTCGCAAACCTCACGGTGAGGTCCAAAAGCTTGGTTTCTTTCAGCAACGACTGCACGTAATCTCGTGCTTTTGGATAATATCCGCATTCGATCAAACCGTAGAGCACCTGCATGTGATTGACGAAATCATGACGGATGGAGCGCATCGAACAAATGACTGAGCGCAATTCATCCTGGTAGGTTTCTTCCGTCTCGCCAACTGCTGCCTTGATGGCGCGTTGGTACCAGCGTTCCATGCACAGAACCAGGAAAATCAGTACGACGACAAACAAGCCTTGGACCGCAAAAACAGGAATGCTGCTACGAACGACATCATTTCCAATATCCTCGACGATGGCTACGTCCGTATCTACTCCGATGATTCCGATGATTCTTCCTTCTCTATCTCTAAGCGGCGCGCCCGCAGACATGTAGACCCCGTAATCTGGATCTCTGATAATATCTGAGTAGTACGCTGATGATCCTCCGTAAATCATTTGAATGTGCTCAGGAGATAGAACAATTGGCATACCGATATCAAAATTTTGCTGCGCATTTGGAGGCCTTGCTACGATCATCGCGCGACCACTCTGCCTGTCTTCATTGACTTGAATCGTGTATAAATACAGCAGACCGAACTGCTCACGCGCTTGATTCAATTGCTGTTCGATTCGTTCATAGGCGGGGGTCTCTTTTACCGGATTTCGTAAAAACTCCTGATACGCGTCAACATCTAGACTGTCTGCTACTGTAGAAGCAGCTTTCATGCTTTGATTCGCAATAGAGAGTCGGACGGATTGAATCGTATTGAAATAGGAAATCGCGATGCTTACACAAGTCAAGATCAAAACAAGGATACCAGAAACGAGCATAATGATTAGTACTCTAGGATTTTTTGGTTGTGTTGGACTCGTCATAATCTCCTCAATCCATCTGTTCAAAAAGTCGTCTTTTGATTACGCAGTTGTACTAAAAACACGACCTTTTAAACATGTCTCTCTAATATTCTAGAGATTTCTACTGGAAATGTCTACATAATATGAATGTAGCTTCATTATAGTTCTCGAAATCATACATTGAATTATGATTCGGAATATTTTTATAATAAGGCGAATACGAAATACCAATCTCTTTCCCTAGGAAAAAGGAGTGGGTTCGATGGAAGAAAAATGGTTTGCCCGACTGCAAGAGATTTATCCAGAGCTTGTTACATTCAGACGTGATTTGCATATGTATCCCGAGCTTTCCTTTCAGGAGGAAAACACAGCGAAGAAAGTAGCGGACAAGCTGGCTTCTTTTGGTATAGAAGTACAAACCGGTGTCGGCGGCATGGGTGTTGTCGGTCTCCTGAGGGGTGGAAAGCCAGGAAAAACAGTTGCGTTGCGCGCTGACTTCGATGCCTTGCCCATCCAAGATGAAAAAGAAGTACCTTATAAGTCCCGCATTCCGGGCGTCATGCACGCTTGCGGTCACGACATACATACCTCCGGACTTTTGGGAGTCGCACAAGTGTTGAGCGAGTTCCGTGACGAGCTCCCAGGAAATGTGGTATTCCTGCATCAGTTCGCGGAAGAGCTGCCACCTGGTGGCGCCAAAGCCATGGTAGAGGCGGGTTGCCTTGAAGGAGTCGATGTCGTGTATGGCGCGCACGTGGCCTCCGAGCTTCCCGTAGGCACTGTCGGGATCGGTCAAGGCTACATTACGGCAGCAGCAGATAGCTTCGAGATCGTCTTGTACGGAAAAGGCGGGCACGGGGCTTATCCGCATACCTCCGTTGATCCAATCGTCTTGGGCAGTCAGGTTGTCATGAATTTGCAGCAGATTGCCAGCCGTCAGGTAGATCCGCTGAAACAAGTCGTTCTGTCTGTTTGCTCCTTCGTTGGCGGGGGCGAAGCGTTCAACGTCATTCCTGATCAAGTGAGGCTCAAGGGAACCGTCCGCACGTATGACGAGGAAGTGAGAGTCGCGGTCGAGCAATCTCTGAAACGTATCGTGGAAGCCAGTTGCCAGGCAGTCGGCGCTACGTGCGAAATCATGTATCAACGCGGTTACCCAGCTACTTGGAACGATGAGACAGAGACCCCGCTATTTGTCGCAGAAGCCAAACGTATTTTTGGTGAGGAGCGCGTATTGAAAATCCCACCTGGCATGGGCGGAGAGGATTTTGCTTACTTTGCCCAAGAGCGCCCCGCTACCTTCTTCATGGTCGGTGGACGCAACCCGGAGATTCAGGCGACGTATCCGCATCATCATCCCAAATTCGATGTCGATGAGCGCTCCATGATTCAAACCGGTCAGTTATTCATTGCAGCGTTGCTTGCCTATCAGGCACGTCATCAATAAGCGAACAAAGTTGAAAGGCAAGGGCCTCATGCTCCTTGCCTTTTTCTACCGCCATATTCACACCTCGTGTCCAACAATCCAGTCCAATCTTCTGCTCTGGATACGGGCAGGGATCGTTTTTAGCATAAAATGACGAGCCGCGATCGCCAGCGGATTTTCCCATTGGGTGACTGCTCCCATCAGGCGGGAACCTTTCATAATCGCATTCGCCCGCTTCTTCCGTAGCTCTTCATACATGCGCAAAGCGTGGGCCGAGTCCGTATCGGCATCTGCCAAGCATCTCGCCAGAACGAGTGCGTCTTCCATTCCCTGCCCCGACCCTTGCCCCAGATTCGGCAGCATCGGATGTGCCGCATCGCCTACTAATGTAACCCGCCCCTCACTCCATCTCCTGAGTGGTGCACGGTCATAAATATCATGCCGCAAGATAGCCGCATCCTCTGTCGCCTCAATCACTGCACGTACTGGTTCATACCAGCCGTCGAGTCTACGCAACGTCTCTTGCTTCCGCCCCATCGGCCCATCTTTTTCTCCCTCAGGTGCATTAATGGCGGCAAACCAATGAATTCGATTGTTGCCGATATGAGAAAACCCGAACCGAATCCCCCTGCCCCACGCTTCAAAGCCGCCTCCTGATTCCAGTGGATAACGAGGGTCTTGGTAGGTAGCAATCCCGCGAATCGCCGTGTACCCGGAGTATCTCATTGCCTCTTCACCGAACAGGCTCTTCCGTACACGAGAGTGAATCCCGTCCGCTCCGATCAGAATCGCCCCACGAGTACTTGAACCATCTGCAAAAGCGGCATGAACCCTTTGCTCTTCTTGAGAAAAAGATATGAGCTGCTTGCCTGGAACCAATTCATGTGTCGAGATTTTCGCTAAAAGAGCCTGCTGTAGATCAGCCCGATGAATCAAGTAGCTGTCAGCCCCGTACCGTTCTGCTTGTTCCGCGACAGGCAGCTCGACTAACAAATTTCCCTTCCAGTCGAGAATCCTTGCTGAACGGACGGCTGCCCCAAGCTCGCGTACTTCCTGTCCAACTCCCAGCTTATCCAATGCCTTCATCGCATTAGCAGCCAAAACGATTCCAGCACCGATGCCTTTATGCTCCTTTGCCTGCTCGTAAAGCGTCACTTGCCAACCCTTTTGCTTCAAGGCAAGCGCTGATGCAAGCCCGCTCAAGCCTGCCCCGATAATCAGCGCATGTTTTTCGTTGCTCATCGCCTTTTCTCCTAATTAGAAAAGATTCATACTCAAATACCGCTCCCCCGTGTCAGGCGCAATGCACACGACCCGCTTACCCACTCCCAGCCTTTTGGCAATCGTAATGGCAGCAAAGACCGAGGCACCCGATGAAGGGCCGACGAGAATCCCTTCCAACGCAGCAAGCTGCCGCATGCTTTGTAGGGCGTCTTCGTCTGCAATTTGTATGATTTCATTATAAATGCTTGTATTGAGGATTTGTGGAACAAAACCAGGGCTCGTGCCGACCAGTTTATGTGGTCCAGGCTTTCCACCAGACAATACCGGGGACCCTTTTGGTTCGACGACAGCGATATACAGCTCCGGGAGCTTTTCCCGCAATGCTTCGCCTGTCCCTGTAATCGTTCCACCCGTTCCGGCTGTGGCGACAAACGCATCCAGTCGACCATTCGTTTGCGCAAAAATTTCCTTTGCTGTCGTCGTTCGATGGATATCCGGGTTCGCCTGATTCTCGAATTGCTGAGGAATAAAGCTGCGCGGAATCTCTTTTTGCAGTTCCTGCGCTTTGGCAATCGCCCCTGGCATTCTCAGCTCGCTCGGGGTCAATACAACCTCTGCCCCATACGCTTTCAATATATTGATCCGTTCCTTCGACATATTGTCAGGCATGACCAAAATCGCGCGGTAGCCTTTTGCGGCGGCATTCATCGCCAAGCCGATTCCCGTATTGCCGCTCGTCGGCTCTATGATCGTATCCCCTGGTTGGATTAGTCCCGCTTGCTCAGCCGTCAAAATCAGATTGTAGGCAGCGCGGTCCTTCACACTTCCGGACGGATTGAATTTCTCCAGCTTCACAAAAACTTCTGCTGCTCCTTCAGGAACCATGCGCCTCAGTCGAACAATCGGCGTATTTCCAATCAATTCGGTAATGTTCTGGTAGACGCTCATCGTACTCCTCCTGGAAAATTTGCCTTATGATTATCTCTTAGTAATACTATAAGAATAATACAATTTTTCCGACCTGAAAACGATAAGGGTACTGAAATGGGAAAAAGCTCCCGAATGAGAGCCTTGTTCCTGTCTAAAAACCATACTTTGCTTTTGTCTGATTCAGTACATTCACCGCTTGTTGATACAGACTGTTCGCGGTTTCCTTCACTTTTGCTTGTCCGCTTTTGTCTACCGAGCCGTGGCGCTGCTTCGCCTGCGCGATGGAATCAGTCGCCGTCTTGATGGCCGCATTGATTTCTTTTTCCCGTTTCTCGGCATCCGGCACGCTCGCTTTGATTTCCGCCCATATCGTTTGGATATCCTTCATGTCGGTCTCCATGATGGCGATCATTTCCTGCATGTTTTTGTTTTTGTCCTGAATCGAGCCATCCATCGTGTTCATCCCATCGACCAACACCTTCATACTGCCCAATGTTCCTTGCATGACCTCGAATTCCATCTTGCTCAAGCCTGGCTGCGTCGAATAGGTACGAATCTCTTCCAACAGTCTTTGCAGCTCTGCTATTTGATCATTGGAAAACTGCGCTTCATCCGTAAATTGCAGCTCGTCCAAATACTTTGCCGTTTCGATCAGATCAGCCTCTAGCTTCCCTGTCTTTTCTACTTTTTTGGCGAAGTCAACACGCGCTGCATCTTTGGCTCTTTGTTCTGCTACTTCTTTCTTTTTTACTTCTGCTTCCTCGCTGGTCCGCTTGGTTAGTGTCGCCAACTTGCTCTCGTACACGCTTTTGTTTGTGGCAACAAGGCTCGTCTGCCCCTTATTTTCTTCCATAAGCAGCCCGTCAAATTGGAGCTCGTCACCGTTCACAGTGCCGATGATATCCTGACCAGTTGCCGGATTTTTGAGGGTTAGCTGCTCCCCATCCAGCGTTCCCTCCAGCAAGATCGACTCGGTTTTCAGAACAGGGATGCTATCTTCTGTTTCGACGATGGAATCCGTCATTTCAACGTTAACTTTCTCGTTATTCACCGTGACACTCGTGTATAGCATGCGTGTATCATCTTCGTACAAATACCCTTCCGCCAGTGTCACAGGACCAAAGAAACGATAGCCTGTGTATCCCAGCAATGCGACAATGACTAGAGCCAAGACGATCATGATGCTTTTGTTTTTTCCCTTCATGCTGCGACCCCTTTACCCACAATTTCTATTACGTTTGACCTGTTTTTCCTGCCAAAACGTGCCATAGTTTTATGATACCTGAATCGCAGTGGAAAACCCTATGAGTCTAAAGGCCAAAACACTCATTAAAAAAACGTATTCCCAAAATCGTGACTAAAATCGAGTGTTTGACCTTCTTCGATGGTAATGGTAGCGACGTGATATTTCTTATCCATTAGACTCAACGATAAAAATTCATCCCATTTTTGTATGTATGGTTTCAATTTCGTTATGGGATATTCATCCACAGGCAGCATAATGTCGCGAGTAGTTTGTGCGGATACGATCATGATATGGTATTCTCCAACCGGCAAGTTACCAATCTCGTAGTTTCCATACCCATTTGCTTTTCCCGCGAATAAACCCGAGTTTTTTGGAGCCAAACCTATTGCAAATACTCCCTCTTCTACATCGGTAATCGTATTTTTATCAAAATCTGTACGAATGAGCAGAATCTTTGCATTCACGTCCGGTTTCGTCCCAACAAAATCGTTATACTGCCACGTAATCGTACCTTTAAGCGATCCCTTTGGTGTAGGAAGTGCTGGTTGTTCCACTTGTCCTACAGCATTACTTTGTTGTCCTTGCGTTTCTACAGGATAAGCCGCTGGCATCGCTGCGTCTGTTGCACCATTTCCCTCTGAGGAAACAGGTACAGCATTTGACTGCTGATTTGTGCCCACTTCCTGACCTGTAGACACCGGACTAACGGGTGCAGGCTGATTCGTTTCCTTTTTTGCTACCGGTCGCGATCCTAGCAGATCATCAAGGTTTTTCCCAGATAAATAGAAAATAGCACCGCTAGCAATTCCAAGGATGATGGCAATTACCAATAAAAATGTAAGGAGTTCTTTGAAAAATCCGGGCTTCTTCGCTGCTTTTGCTGTTTTGGCCTCTGCCATGGTACCCCTCCGTCTGTCTCTCTATCATGCTATGTGAAGATTTTTCCAATCAATATTTTACCAATAGATAGAATCTAGGTCTAGGCTCCTATGACTTGCACTGTACAGGGAACAGGAAAAAGCCGATGTCTCCCAAACATCGGCTTCTCGCACTTTCATTCCGTTAAACCTCAACCATTTCACGCTCGGACGGATAATACATGCCTGCTGCACCGAGCACACCTGCCTCCGCTCCGATTGTCGTCAACTGGAGGCTCACTTGGTTTGCCATCCGGGAGATAGAGCGCTCGCGAATGACGTTCTTCGCTTCTGCAAGCAGCAGTTGTCCATTCTTCATCACACCGCCACCAATGACAATCACCTGCGGATTGAACAGATGAATCAGATTGGTCAGTCCGACCCCGAGATAATAACCTGCTTCCTTCATCAAAGTCATGCTGAGTAAATCTCCACGAACCGCTGCCTCGCCTACCTCTCTAGCCGTTATCCTGCTCACGTCATTCCCATTTTCAACGAGCAACGAGCTGGTAGCACCCTGTAGAAGCTGTTCCCTGGCTCTACTTGCCAAAGCCAGCCCAGACGTGTAATTTTCCAGGCATCCTCTATTCCCGCACATGCACAGCGGTCCTTCGGGATCAAGCGAAATATGTCCGAACTCCCCAGCACTATCGCCAACACCTGTAATCAGCCGTCCTCCACTAATAATGCCAGCACCAACACCCGTACTGACTGTTACATAGATCAAGTCTTTCGTGCCTCGTGCACTTCCAAACGCCCATTCTGCTACCGCTGCTGCATTGGCATCATTGATCAATTGCACGGCTACGCCAAACCGCTCCTGAAGCATTTCGCCGATCGGCACATCGCTCCAGTTTAAGTTACTCGCAAAAATGACCATTTGGCGCTGCGTATCAATTATTCCCGCAGTTGCAATCCCGATCCCGCGAATGCGAGAGAGATTGATGCCGCTATCGTCCAAGACAGTTTGCACCAAATCACCGATACGACCGATGACTGCCTGAGCTGCCTCTTCTGTTTGGGTCGCTGCGTTCACCTGCCTGAGGATGTTGCCATGCTGGTCGACGATCGCGGCCATGATCTTCGTGCCGCCCAGATCAATCCCGATGGCATATGGTTTGTCTTGATTCATCTTCCGCTTCACATCCTTGCTGTCCATTCACGATTGAAAAATGGCGTCCAATGCCTGGGACGTATGCGCGATCAATTGCTCAGGCAACTGGCTGTAAGGCGAGATTTCCGGGATGATGTAGCCGTCATACCCGATCTCACGCAACGCTTCCACCACGCGGTTCCATGGAATATCGCCAGCGAGCAGCGGCACGAACCCTGTGATGTTGCCTGTCGTCGTCTTGAAATCTTTGACGTGAATCGCTTGAATTCTCTTGCCCAAAATGCGAATCCATTGCTCAGGAAAACCGAATTGCAGCACGTTGCCTACATCAAAATAAGCGCCTACCCAAGGACTGTCTACTTCATCGATCAAGCGGGCCATCTCCAGCGGACTGAGCAAAAACTTGTTCCACACGTTTTCTACCCCGATGTATACCTGATGCTGCTCGGCCTTTTTCGCCAAGCGCTGCAATGCTTCACGCGCCCGCTCGTAGGCCGTATCATACGACACCTCTGCTGTTACGAGACCTGGGACGACGAGGACGGTCCGTGAGCCAAAAATGCTTGCCGCCTCTATCATTTTCTCGACAACACGGATGCCTTGTTCGCGGACCTTTTCCTCATGGTGTGTCAACGGATATTTCCATAAAAGGGCAGTAGAGACGCTTGGCAGCTCCAAACCGAGCTCGCGAGCCTCGTCCGCCAAGCCCTTCCATTCTCCCTCTGTCATCTCTAGATGAAAAGGAGCATCTCCCTCGTCCAAATTCAGTTCTACCCCTTGATAGCCATGCGCTTTCGCTTGACGAAACATTTCTTGCACGCTCGTTTCCTTTGGGAAGCACCACGCATTGATTCCCTTTTGAAAAGCCATGTTGCTCACTCCCCTTTTCTCAAAATAGTGACAGGCTTCCCTTCTTGTGCCGATTGATTCGCTGCCAACGTTACTTCTAGCGTCTTTCTCGCTGATTCATACGGCGACAGAATCAAGCTGCGATCCCCTGACAAAATCGCTGTGATAAACGCCCGATCTTGCTCCACGTACATATCCACCGTGCTCGCTTTTGTACGTTCTCCCTGCTCATCCATGATCGATAATTGCTTTCCGTCAATCATGACGCGGAAATCTTTGCCCAAGATTTCTACATTCGTACGGTGGTCCGGCTGGATGAAGCACGTATCCAGATGTCCTAGTGCCCCTGACTGAAACACCATACTAATGGAAGTCACGTCTGGAATATCGATGTTTGGAATGTCACGCGAGACGAGCAAGGCCATCTGCGCATAGACCTTCTCGATATCTCCTGCCAAATACCGCATCATGTCCAGTGTATGTGTCGCCTGCTCGACAAGCTGTCCACCTGACTTGCCCATTTCCCTCCACCAAGGTGTCGTGACGAACTTGGTCAAATAGTGGCCGCGGACGAGTGCAATCGACTTGCCCTCCAAGTACGCTTTCACTTCCTGCACGATATCGAGATAGCGCAGGCAATAGCCAGTCGCGGTAATAATCCCCGCTTTTTCAATCGCTGCTTGCTTTTCGTTCACTTTTTGTATGTCCAGCCCAATTGGCTTTTCCACAAACAGATGAATGCCTTTCGCCGATGCCGTTTCCTCAATCTCTTCATGCGCAAAAGGGGGGACGCACACAAACAAAGCATCCAGCACTTCTGCCTCTACTAGCTCACGCCAAGAGGTGTAGCCATGCGCACCAATGCGCTCAGCAGTCTCTGCAACCGCCTCTTGGTTCACGTCGCATACTGCAACGACCTTTACCCTTTCGTCGGTCAACAAGCCTTTCAAATGATGCTGCCCGATTCCACCTACGCCGATCATGCCAACACGTACACTCATACGTCCTTCACCGTCCTAGCGTAAAACGACTGGTTGCTTCTGTTCAGCGGATTGATAAGCCGCGAGTGCTACTTCCACAGCTCGCAAGCCGTCTTCACCCGTAATCGACGGCGCTTTCTTTTCACGAACGCTGGTGACGAAATCCTTGACCAATTGACTGTCCATGTCATCGCCCCAGTTGACCCACTTTAAGCCTTTTTCATTGGAATAGACATCCAGCTTTTGAGAAAAAGCGTCAAGCGAGATCGTGCCTTCTGTCCCGATAATTTCCATCGTCACGTCTCCCCATGTCGGGAAGGCCTTGTTGCGAGACCAACTGCAATCGAGTGTGGCAAATACCCCATTCTCAAATTCCATGGTCAAAATGCCGCAATCATCAATCGGTGTATCGGAAAACTTGCTGTCTACCTCCGCGTAAACCTCACGCACTTCAGAGTCCATGAACCAGCGCATCAAATCAACAACGTGAACCGTGTGATCGATCACTGCACCTCCACCGGATTTCGCCGGATCGACGAACCAACCACCAGGATTTTGTCCACGGTTCGTACCCCGGATTGCCATGATACGTCCGACCTTTCCTTGCTCCACCAATTGCTTTGCTCGAACAACAGCCGGATGGAATCTCACTGGGAATGCTGTCTGCAAAATAACGCCCTGTTCGCGGCAAAAGTTGATCATCTCTTGAGCAGCCTCTTCTGTAGTCGCCAGCGGTTTTTCGCACAATATGTGCTTGCCAGCCTTCGCTGCCGCTAACGTATGCTCTTCGTGCTTGACGTTTTCCGAGGTGACGATGACCGCATCGATATCTGTTGCGAGCAGCTCATGATAATCGGCGAAAAACGGAACGCCAAACTTTTCAGCCGCCGTCTTACCGCGCACTTCATCCTCATCTGTTACCCCGACCAATTGAACCCCATCCAACTTCGCAATCGCATTTGCGTAGCTGTATGCATGCATATGTGCAACACTGATGATTCCGAGTTTCATGTCCAGTCCCCTCCTACACCAAAGTTACGGGTTTGCCCGTTTCGATTGACACAAGCGCAGCACGAGCGATTTCTACCGCTTTCACGGCGTCTTCTGCCGTCACGAGTGGTTCCAGATCACGGTCGATGCACTCGATGAAATGCTTCAGTTCTCTGAAATACGGGTTTTCACGCAATGGACTCTCCGGAACTGCGACTCCGCTCATGCCTGCTTGTTTCGAGCGATTAACCGCCACTAGCGGTTTTTCCTTCGAGCTGTCGTATTGAATAATGCCTTCCTTGCCTGCCAGCTCCATTTTCATCGCGAAACCTTCATGTGCCCATGAGCCTTCCACATGTGCAATCATGCCGTTCTTGAAGCGAAGCGTAACCAGTGCGTAATCCATCCGGGCAAAACCTCGACCAAGCAAGCCTTTCGCGTACACACGCTCCACATCCCCGAAGCACCAACGCAAAAAGTCAAAATCGTGAATGATCATATCTAAAACAAGGCTGCCACTGTTTTTGTAATCGGCGTACCAGTCGTTCCACGCTGTCGGGAAGATACCACCACGGAACGTACGTGCCACACCAACGTTGCCAATCGCACCATCATTCACCAGCTGACGGGACTTTTCATATTCGGGGAAGAAGCGTAGGACGTGTCCGACAAACAGCTTGACGTTCTTCTCCCGGCAATAATCAACGATAAAACGAGCTTCTTCCTTATCACGAGCCAACGGCTTTTCACAAATGACATGCTTGCCTGCATCTGCAGCCTTCTTTACATAGGTTTTATGAAGGTACGTAGGCAAACACACGTCTACGATGTCTACCTGCGCCAATTTTTCCAAAGCCTCTTCATAGCTCTCAAACCATTCTGTTTTTGTCTCGGCTGCCAGCTCTTTTCCTCTCTCGCTGCGGATATCGACAATCCCGACCAGCTTGACGTTTTCCATGGCAGCATACGATTTCGCGTGAACAGTCCCCATGGTTCCTGCTCCGATTACCAGAACATGATTCATAATGGTTTCACTCCTTTTTTCGAAAATGTCTATTTGGACCCAGTTAGGGTAATTCCCTCGACAAAATGCTTCTGCATGAAAATAAAGACGATGATCATCGGCCAAATCGCAAGAACGGAGCCCGCCATCAAAATCGGGTAGTTCGTCAAATTGGTATGCTCCCCCGTCAAGTACGCCAAACCAGCGGAGAGCGGCATTTTATCAGGCGTGCTGTTGACGATCAACGGCCACATCAGGTCGTTCCAAGACCACAACGCTACGAAAATGGCGAGTGCAATCAAGCCGGGCTTCGCCAGCGGCAGCATAATTCTCCAGTAAATCTGAAAATGGTTGCAGCCATCGAGCTTCGCCGCTTCTTCCAGTTCTTTTGGCAGCGACATGAAAAATTGGCGCAGAAGAAACGTACCGAATGCACTGAACAATCCCGGCACAATTAACGCTGTCAACGTATTCAGCCAGCCAAGCTCTTTCATGATCATAAATTGCGGGAGCAGAAACACCTGACCTGGCACCATCAAAACGGTCAAGAACAGGATGAACAAGGCGTTTCGCCCTGGAAATTCAATTCGCGCGAATGCGTACGCCGCAAGTGAGCAGAGGAATACTTGTCCAATTACCTTGGCTACTGTTGTGATCACGGTATTCCAATAAAAGTCCAAGAAGGGCAGCATCTCAAAAATATGGGTGTAATTCTCCCATTGATACTTGGTCGGCAAAATGACTGGAGGCACCTGTGTCGATTCGCCTAATGACTTGAGCGAAGTGAGAACCATCCAGACGAATGGCGCAACCATCACGAGAGCACCTGCAATTAGCAGCAGATGAATCAACAGCTTCTTACCCATTTTGTTCCGACTCGTATAAACACTCATTCCATACCCCTCCCGTCTGTTCAGCTTTGATTAATCATAGTGAACCCATTTTTTCTGCAACTTCATTTGAATGGCGGTGACGATCAGGATCATCACCAGAAGCACGACGGCAACTGCGGCCGCATAGCCACCGTTCCCTGATTCAAATCCATTCGTAAAGAACAAGTACGCCATCGTCTGGGTTTGCTCTGTTGCCGGATTGCCCATTTTGCTTCCGAGCATCAGATAAATCAGGTCAAATACTTGAAAGGCCCCAATCAAAGAAGTGATACTGACGAAAAAGATCGAAGGAGTCAACAGCGGCAACGTAATCTTGAAAAACATGCGAACCGGTCCCGCTCCGTCAATTTCTGCCGCTTCGTAATAGCTTCTCGGGATACCTTGCAGTCCAGCCAGAAAAATCACCATGTTGTATCCGATGGAGCTCCAAACGGCAACGATAATCACCGCATACAAAGCAATGGCGGGATCAGATATCCAGCGTGGGCCCTCAATGCCTACCAAGCCCAACAAATAATTGATCAGACCGTAATCAGCGTTGTACAACCATCTCCACACCATCGCCACCGCTGCCGCCATCGTCACAACGGGCAGGAAATACAGGGTGCGATAAATCGTAATCCCCTTAATTTTCTGATTAAGCAGCACAGCGATAAAAATGGAGATAGCGATACCGACAGGAACTGCGATCACTGTATAAATCAACGTGTTTTTCAGCGCAATCCACAAGTAAGGGTCCTTGAACAACAATTCGTAATTATGTAAGCCAGCCCACTTGTACTTGCCGAATCCTCCCCATTTGGTAAAGCTCAAATAAATGGTCTGTACGATCGGCCATAAGTAGAAGACACCCAACCCGATCAGTGTGGGAGCAATCATGAGATACGCCCAGAACCAATCACTTCTCTTCATGCGATTCAACGATTTCTTCGTTTTTGGCTGGACGGCGGCGTGCATTTCAGGCTGCAACTGGCTGCTCATCGCATTCATTCCCTCCTTACATAAGCTTTTCAAAAAAGGATGGCCTCGTCCGTGATGCGAAGCCATCCATCATGGACCTTTTATTCTTGGCTAAGCATTTCATTCATTTTTTGCGCGAGCTCTTTGGAAGCATCCTCTACGCTCATTTGACCAGCCCAAGCCTTGGTCATGAGCTCTGTTTCCAGCTTGGCCCATTTTGCCGTGTCCTTCGAGATCGGATACGGTTTTGCCGCAGCTGCCTGATCAATAAAAATTTTCAGTTGAAAGTTCGGCATGGATTGTACCCAAGTATCCTGTGTTCCGTTAAATGCCGGAATCGCAGCACCCGATTTCGCCAGGATTTCTGCCCCTTCTTTCGAGCCCAAGAATTTCACGAATTCCCATGCTTCCTTCGGATGTTTGGTATTAGCCGAAATCACGTTGCCCAAGCCGTGGATGACGCTCGTGTTCTCTTTCCCTTTTGGAAGATACGTCACGTCTACTTTGTCCTTTGTATACTCATTTTTATGAAAAGCGGATGCCATCCATGATCCGTTGTACATCATCGCGATCTTGCCTGATTCAAATAGCTGTGTTGCCTCTGTTTCGGACAATTGCGCTGCTGTTGGCGATGCTTTTTCGCTGATCAGGTCTGTCCAAAACTTGAGGCCTTCGATCGTTTCCGGTTTGTCATAGCCGGACGTTTTCTTGTCTTCGGAAATGATATAGCCACCGTTTTGATAGATCGTGTTATAGAAGCCGTCCTGTCCATAAGGAGGTGCTGCAATTCCCCAAACGCCTTTTTTCTCATCAGTCAGTTGCTTTGCTACTTCCTTTAGCTTGTTCCAATCCCAGGTTTCGTCTGGATATGGTACTTTTGCGTCGTCAAACAGTTTCTTGTTGTACCAAAGGCCAATGGTGTCGAAATCTTTCGGTAGCGCGTAGTTTTGTCCATCGTAGGTGTAGAGATCAACGAGAGCTTTCGGATAATTGTTCAGATCGATGCCATCTGCCTTGATTTGATCAGTAATCGGCAAGAGCATGTCATTATCTGCGTATTTAATGATACGTGGACCATTAATCCAAAAAATGTCCGGCAAGGTGCCACCCGTGGCGGCTGCCTCCATCTTTGTCCAGTATTGCTTGTTAGGCGTTAGCTCGATCTTGATGTCCACGTTCGGGTTCTTTTCGTTAAACTTTTTCGCCATTTCCTCTATCGCAGGCATCTGGTTTTTGTCCCACAACGCATATGTGAGCGTTACCTTTTCGCCTGAAGCAGCACTGTCAGTCGTTCCAGCTGGTGCGGAGCTCTGCCCGCCGCCCGAACATCCTGCCACTGCTACCAAGAGAGCAGCCATTGCAATCGAAACCAACTTCTTCATCAGAAATCCCTCCTCGATTTACGTTCTCCTCTTTTACCCCCAAAACATTGCCAGACACGACACGCTTCCCTTTTCGACTCGCCCCCTTTCAACGATTTTTGGTGGCAACTTTCTTTTTCCAATGACGAAATAAAGTATGCAAAAAGAATGTTACAAGCTGAAGTGAAAAACCTCTTGTAACAAAACAGCAGCAGCAGCCTTGACCTCGAAATCAGCCCCCAATACAGTTGGACGGAATTCCAGCCCTTCTACCATCGTCCCCATCGCTTGCGCCATCACTTGTTTTTGGATGCGCTCAAACAACACTTGGTTGTCCCGGATCATTTCTCCACCCAGAATGATTAGGCTCGGGTTGAACAAATTCACCAGATTCACAATGCCAATCGACATGTACGAAGCGATTTCGTCGACGATGTCTTGGCATACTTGATCCCCTTGATGCAGTGCTTTGCGAAAGACATCAAATGTGATTCTTGTCATATCTCCGCCAGCCAAATCCATGACGAGCGTCTCTTTTCCGCGTGTAACAGCGGACAGTATGCCTGAGTAAATGGCCGGCCACGCCACGTAGTTTTCTAAACAGCCGACGTTGCCGCAGTCACAGCGCATCCCGCTTCGATCGACTGTCGTATGCCCGAATTCACCTGCTCCACCACGACTTCCGCGGAAGATGGAACCGTTTACAACAAGGCCCGAACCAACCCCTTCTCCTACAGTGACAAACAGGAGATTGTCAGCATTTAATCCACCGCCGAAGTTTTTTTCTGCCAGGGCGATTGCATTGGCATCATTGTCGAGCCATGTTTTTAACCCAAAACGCTCTTCTGCCATGTCCTTTAACGGAACATCATGCAAGCGCAGCTTGGAGTTGAAGCGAATGACACCACTCGCTGCATCGACAATCCCTGGTGCGATGATGGAAATACCCAGACAACGGCTGACATCATCCATCGACTGGAGAAAGTCCTCAATCGAATCCAGCACATACTGGATGATCAGATCACTCACCAGACCAGCTTTTACCGGATAGATTTTCTTTTGCTTTGTAGCCGCTTCCAAATTCATTTCGGCAATCGTAATCGCTGTATTCGTAATAGAGACGCCAATCAAAAACTTCCCGTCTGGACAGAAGCGAACCATAATCGGCTTACGGCCACCCTTTGACTCACCTGTTCCATCTTCTGCAACCATACCGTCACGGATCAGCTCATTGACTGCCGAGGTGACTGTAGTTGGACTGATGCCCTGCTTTTTGGCGATATCACTTCGCGAGATGGGCCCAAACTGGCGAATAGTGTCGAGTATAATAAAGCGATTGAGCTCTTGGATTAGTTTTAGATCTCCAGTTCTGCGCATCGTATTCGTTCATCCTTTATTTTTCCAATGACTTTATAAAGCGATCATACTGAAATTTGTATTTTGTGTCAATTTTGTTTTTTTAAAGATTTCAATCAATTTTTCCTGATTGAAAAGAACCTCTCTTAACCTGTTGGAAAGGGAGGTTCTTCTTGCTTTATTCTTTTTTTGTGGACCCGTAGGTATAAAACTCACCCGTCAACGCATCTATTTTTGCATCGAATAACATAGGCAAGGTATAAACGAGAGAAGCTTTGCCTTCCTCTTGCAAGATATACTGTAACTGCAATGGATATTTCTTGAGCAAAGCGGCTGCAGCTTCTTCTTGGGAGATTGCCTTCTTCGGATCAGTCATTACTCCTTCGACTTTTTCATTGAGATCGATCCCCATGACTTTCCCGTTGCTGCCGTTGATCGAGATATGCGTCAGCCAATCCTCAACAGGAATCCCTTGTTCTTGCCTCACAAAATAAAAGGCGTATTGGTCTGTACTTTCATCATATTCTCCGGGCTGAAGTAGCAGCAGCTCGCCCGTACCAGCAGGAGCGATCTCTGCTAATTCATTTATGGCCAATTGCAAAGCCTGCTCTTGTGTCAATTTTTTAGTAGCGGTCTTTGACACACTAGTATCGATGACATGATAGTTCACAATTGAACCTGTCTTCGGTTCGATTAGCATGCTCCCAATCCATCCGTCGTCTGTTCTCCACGAATAATTAGTACGCCCCTCCCATTTGTTTGTTTTCCAGAAATATTTGATAATCACGGGTTTTTCACCAGTCAAATCTTCAAAAAAGACATTCCCTTTTGCAAAATCATAACCCGTACGCTGAGTCAGATACACTTGTGCTTCTTCACGGGATTTTGCTACGGGCTTGCTCGTACCCTTTGGTATTACATTCACCTTGCTATGATATGGCTTATTCACGCTGTCTTTGCCGGACACGGCATCCAACATACCGGAAAAAGCTGGGACGTAGAGGAGCTTGTATGTTTTTCCGTTTTGATCGAGGGAATACCGTAATTGCATATAGGTGGCCAACTGTTTCACGGCTTTTTCTTTGGATAAGATCTGATCCAATTTCGCGAAGGAGATTTTTTCACTATTCATGCCGAGGGATTTTCCTGTGATTTGTCCTTCATGATCAACTTGTACCTGAATCATGTCGTCTGGAAAAGGAACTCCGTTGATCACACGTACAAATTGAATTGTATTTGTCTGGCCATCGAAAACCTTCGCAACCCCGTCCCCATCGAGTTGGTATCCTGCCATGTCTTCTCCGTACCACTTTTTCATAAAGGAAATGGCTACTTCTTTCGATTTGTCGATCGGGTAAAGCGTTTGGCTCGTTTGGTTATTCAGTTCGTATTTGCCAAACTCAAGTAGTTCACCCGTATTTTTGTCGAGCACTAAGGCAACGAATTCAGCATTGTTTTCTCTAGACTTATAGTTGTTCACGAGCAGATAAGGAGTGTCTTTCAATACCACTTCCGTAACAGGGTAATCTTTCAAATAAGGGATGAGACTAGCTGCTTTCTTCACCCCTTTCTCTACCAGCTTGTTTATTTCGGGTGTCATTTGCTCTACTTTAATTTTTTCCAGTGTGTTCTCGCTTGCCAGTGCACCACTCGAAGATGACATCGCAATAGTTGCAGCCATCAGGAGGAACACAGCGTGCGTCACTTTTTTCATCATTTCTCTTCCTCTCGTCTGTTCATATTTGCTTTCTCGCAATCATTATTCGAACATCTAGCTGTTTTGTTTCAATTTTCCCGAAAAATTTACATAAGAAAACATTCCCCTTTGCTTTTCATTTAAATCCCTAGCTGAGTCTTATGGCTTGGCTTTTTTCTTGTGTATGTTAAAATTTACAAAAAAGGGAATGGGGCGTTAGTATGAGCGAGCAGCCCTTTTGGTTCAAAGTGATAGCAACTATTGTTGTTGTCATTGGAATTCTAGCACTACTGACAAGTGTCGCTTTCTTTCAACTATTAACAATAGTAGGCTTAGTCGTGATCAGTGCCTTAAAAGGGGTATTAGAATGGAAAAAGAACAGAGACTGGGCTGTTATTATTTTTGCACTGGTTGCACTCCAAATCGTTATTATGATCAAGGCATTGTACGACTTTTTCACATAAGTCACTTTGTCCATTCGACAAAAGTGGGAAATATTTCTTGATTACTATTATGAACATTAATATAATAATAGTGAATTTGGAATTTTAAGGAGGGGCTTCTATGAATACCGCAATTGCGATCCTTACTTTTATTGGAGATCTCATCCCATTAATCGTCCAGCTTTTAAAAGCCTTTGCTTAATTTCCAAACGAACAAATAGGGGCTGTTCCTCCGATCATTTTCATGACTGGAGGGACAGCCCCTTCTCTACTTATTGAGTATCTACATTTCCTTCTGTTTCTTCCGAAATCTGCTCATCTACATAACCCTCGACTCCGTCAACTGCCGCTTGCTGTTGAACTTGCCAGAGAGCCGCTACATTTGTTGGCTCCCATCCTACGAGGGAAGTGTGTGGTTGCAGACATTTGTATACCTTGCCTTGATAGCTGACCAGGTCACCAGGCACGTAGCTAACATTTGGCGCCCATGCTGGAGCTCCCGGATTTGCAGCATCTGTCACGCCTACGACCTCGATGCTTTTCTGTGAAGAATTACCTGCTGCATCCTTCGCTACCACAGAGAAGGTATAAGACGTGTTAGGCGTGAGTCCTGTAACTGTTGCATTCGTAGTCGTTACATCCGCTGCTAATGCTGTCCCGTTGTAAACCTCGTAATTCGTCACCGCGATATTGTCTGTAGAAGCAGCCCAGCTCAGACTGATACTCGTACCTGTTTTCCCTGTTACGACTAGATTAGTAGGTGTGCTTGGAGGTTGATTGTCTGGCTGAATCGTATCCGTCGTAACCGTTACTTCATTGCTTGCTACTGAGGAATTACCTGCTGCATCCTTCGCCTTCACAGTGAATTGGTACGCAGTTCCTGCTGTAAGCCCGCTAATCGTCGTATTGGTACCGGTTACCGTTTTCGCAAGCTGAGTGCCATTGTATACCTCATAGCCAGTAACCCCTACATTGTCGGTTGCAGCTCCCCAGCTCAGACTAACACTTGTAGCTGTTTTTGCAGTCGCTTGGAGATTAGCTGGTGCTGTCGGCGGTACGTTGTCGACGGGAGCTGTCCCGCCCAGAAGATCTCCATTTACTTTGTCTAGCAGAACCTTGTTACGGTCTCCACTAAATTCCCAGAACATTGCGCCTGCCAATCCTTTGGATGTAATATAAGAAGTTTTGTGTCCGATCGACGTCACATCGTCATAGCTAATATATGTTTTCGAAGCCGGGTTGAAGAGGTAAGGCACTTTTGCCGCGTCATTCCAGTGGCGTGTAAAGCCATTTTTGTTCAAATAATTATTTTGGATATCCGTGAAGTCAAGCATGCCAGGTTCCCACGTTCCTGTTGAAGGCCCTGTGCAATTTTGATATTCTCCATTGTTAGCCGTTCCGCAACCCGACCAGCCCCTTCCGTAAAACGGAAGTCCGAGAACCAGCTTGCTGGCAGGAACACCGTCACGAAGATGACCCTCTACAGCTGTTTGGACATTATAGGTTTGAGCATTTGGCAAACCTGCTGCTCCTGCTGCCGGATCATAGGCCAACGGCGCGTTATGTCCAGTCTGCTTTTGGAAGGCTCCATAGAAGTCGTAGGTCATAATATTGATCCAATCCACAACCCGGGCAATATTTCCAAGCTCTGTATTGGCTGCATAACCAGGGCTGGCACCAGAGGCAATCGTCAAATAGTACTGTTTGCCATCCGTTACCTCAGCCGCATCGAGTTTGTCTCTGACAGCCTGTAGCAACAACGTATAATTTTGCTTATCTGCTGGACGTTTGCTGTTTCCAGGCAAGCCTCCTTCAACTGGGTACTCCCAATCGAGATCGACCCCATCCATCTGATATTTCCGAATAAAATCTACCGAGGACTGGGCAAATACTTCCCGTGCAGCCGGATCTGCCGCTACATCAGAGAAGCGATTGGACCATGTCCAGCCCCCGATCGATATTAAAGTCTTTAATTGAGGATTTTTTTGCTTTAATTTTGCTAATTGATTCAAATTTCCGCGGATCGGCTGATCCCACGTATCTCCTGGAAAAGATTTTTGCACATCAATCCATGGATCGCCGAGAACAACCGTACCATTTGGGGCATTAATATTGCCTACCTCATCCTGGCAAGCCCATGTTTGTGGATTGGGTCCCGTTGGATCTGGGTTGCCGTGTCTGCCATTCCAGCAAATATCCGCAAATGCGTAGTTAATATGTGTTACTTTATTGGGATCGATATCCGTTACATTGTAGTTTCGTCCATAAGCTCCCCATGAGGGATAGTAGCCAATAATTTTGTAATTGGATACCGCTGAAGCCTCCGCTTGATTTTCCTCTGCTTGCGCCGCCTGTGCCGCCATGGGCAATACGGAGGTGACAAGCAAAGCACCTACCATTAGTACATTCCTAACACATTTCTTGAATTTCATAGTATCCCTCTCGATCTTCATGGATTTTGTTACAAATCCATCTTATTACGACTTATATCACGATATGCTAATGCATTTACATAAATGGTAATAAAAGGGTGATTCGACGCGAAAGAACATAAAAAATCCCTTCCTTCCGACCAAGGGAAGAAAAGGGAGGCTGGGTAGACGGGATGGGGGGATTCGACCTTACGTTGATCCCCGTACATAGGCAATCATGGATTTTTCTTTGAAATTGTTGCCGATTACACATTTGCCCATAAATTGGTATCGATAACAATTGATTGCAGGAGGGGAAATTATTGAAAGAAACACTAAATCAATATGGAACACCATCTGAATTATCATATAATCCCTGGCTATATTCCAATCCTTTGGGACAGGAGTGTGCATCTACCCCTATCCCATTGGATACTTTGCTTGTACGTGAAGTTAGTATGCAGTCTGGTGCTCTCCTCTTTTACAACAGCTATACCGGCCTTGGTGCGACCGGCCTACTCGACGCCGACGGAAACTATCAGTTCGTCGGTTCCATCTCCGGATTAGCAAGGGGTTGGACCCGCGTCGTCGTAACCCCCAACGGTGGCGTATTATTCTACCACGCCCCGACTGGCCTTGGAGCAATGGGCCGACTTGACGCCAACGGAAGATTTGAGTATTACTTGTGGAATATCCAAGTTGGAGTAGGCTGGACCCACATTGTGTCTGCCAACCAGGATAGTCTTCTTTTTTACAACGCCGGGGCCGGTCTTGGAAGAACTGCACGGATTGACGCAGCTGGAAACTATGGGATCGTTAGTGATCTCTCCGGTTTCTCAAAAAACTGGTTCCTCGTCACAGGAACCGCCAGCGGTGGCCTACTCTTCTACGACTACGCTACTGGTTTAGTTGCAACCGGCCGACTTGACGCCAACGGAAACTACCAGTACGTCGGTTCCATCCCTGGATTCGCAACAGGCTGGACCAATATCGTACCCGCCAATAGAGGTAGCCTACTCTTTTATAACGGCCTCACCGGCGCTGGCGCGACGGGCCTGCTCGACGCCAACGGAAACTACCAGTACGTCAGTTCCATCCCAGGATTCGCAACAGGCTGGAGCCGCATCGCCGGAAACCCCAGCGGTGGAGTATTCTTCTACAACCACGTGAACGGCCTTGGTGCGACTGGCCGGCTTGACGCCAACGGAAACTACCAGTTCGTCAAAACCATTCCCGGATTCGCGACAGACTGGACACACATTGTGGGCAGGTAGGTCGTAATGCCAACGGGGACCGCTATGGAGGTGGACGGGGCGCCAAGCGAGCATTGGTGATGGGAGCGCGCTTAAATCGAAGTTCATCTGCGTTACGGCTTACATTGGCTGTGCCATTTGATAGTGATTTTCTCAAATTCCCTAAACCACCTACGGGAGGTATAGGGGATTTTTGTTTACATTTCTCGGGCTCCTACGGCCCTCACAGCGTGTCAGAAGACACAATAAATGCAAGCTGGACGCTGATTTCGATTGGTTAAAAACTTCGCATCCCCGTAAGTTGTGGACTGTCTAAACTTCTAGTCAAAATACCAAAAATCGAAAATTGTGGTGATGCCCTTGTCCACTTCAGTACCTCCAGCATAGTTTGGTACAAGGAGGTGGTAAGAAAATGGCAATGAACCCTCCAATTTTTATTGGAGCAAATAGTATTGCAACTATCGGCAACCGTTTTTTCCTAATTGTTGAGGTTGAGGCAAAAGTACCTGGTGTCGAAATTGACCCAGTTTTTGCGGTCCGTATAACCCGCGAACAAGCACGAAGGCTCCGAAATGCGGGTGTCATGAGAACAGTTATTCAGAATACACGTCCGCGGCCTAGACCTGGATTTGATGTGGAGTTTAAAGGTGTACTGTTCGCTAATGGTCGATTTTTCTCAGTTTTCGACGTTGAAAACTCAACCGATACTTCAGTACTTGTTAGAATCAGCCGTGAAAGAGCGCAAAGGCTTATTCGTAATGGAGCACGGAGAATCCCAGTGATTAGAAGAACTTTTTAAATGTCTCGGCTGGATTCTTTCAGCTACAGCGATGGAAACCCTGTGGAGAAACTGCTACAGGGTTTTTCCTTTTACACAATCTCATGTCCTATCTAAAACGGAATGCTCCTGATAAAGCTTTTATAGGTCTCTTTTCTACTTACAAAGGTAAGAATCTGTATGAGAAATACGATTTTAAGCAGTACCCTGCTTTAACAGGAATGTTTCGAGTAGCGCCAATTTACTTAGTTACAGGCTCCTCCAAGCTCGGGGGAGTTTTTATTATTGTCGATTTATCATTTTGAAATCGCTTTCGGGAACATACTAAATCCTCTTGCTTGTGACCCATAAGGCGATGATAACTATTCAATCAGTCTTACACCCCCTTTAGATCAGAGCGATCTCTCCCAAGCAGTGCTAGAAACATTGCTTGCATCACGAGAGATTGGTCAAAGTTGGGCTGTAAATAGTCCCTACTCCGTGGCGCTTGCGTGTACATAAGAAAAGAGCATTTAGACACAAATAAACATAAAAAAACCCTCCCTTCCGACCAAGGGAAGAAAAGGGAGGCTGGGTGGACTGGGTTCAAATCTCTAGTTCACCAAGTCGAACGAGTTCGACTACTGCCTGAGATCGACCTTTGACACCTAATTTTTGTATGACATTACTAATGTGATTGCGCACAGTCTTTTCGCTGATGAAGAGTTGTCCGGCAATCTCTTTGGTTGTCTTATCTTGGACCAAGAGTTCAAACACTTCTCTTTCGCGATTCGTTAACAACGGCTTGGTTTGGTCGCTACCCTTCAATCGTGAATGAAGCATTTACCCGTTTTTTTCTTCTCATAGTCAGAAGTAGCTCTTAATACCTGATACTATGAGTTTTCTAGACTTATTCTTTATTTGCTTTCCTCGGCGTTCTCTTATATTCCATCCTATTTATAACTTTTTTAACATCAATTCAATGTACAATTGATGCAGGTAAGGGCGTTATTTAGTTGTATAATCATCTTGTATCGCAAGTTTGAAAGTAATAGGAGGGGCTGGGAACTTGGATCAAGTTCGCTTGGATTATTTGATAAGAATTCTTCAAGAAGAGGTACGAAATGGTAGAATTCAAATTGCTGACAGCGAAACAATAGATGCTTTTATGAGGATCGCTTATTTACCTGATGGAAAGAGCGTTGATTCATCTACAGTTGATGGCCGAATCCGCGCTTTAGCTTTAACAGTTGAAATAGGTAAATACCAACAGCAATTACTTGAAGTACCTCTTAGAGAATCGCAAGAACAGTATTTCAACATTCTTGAACACTTCTTTGGCAACCCATACCGAGAGATGAAACGATACAATGTTACTCCTCATGAAGTTGCCGTCTCAATGTCTCAAACGCCTGATATCGTAAAGTCTTTTCAAAATCATATAGAATCATTTGAAAGTGGCCTTCGAGAATTATGGGGTTACTATGCTCCTATAATTCAAGCTCATGTTAGACAATTAAAAGGAATACGTTCAATTTTTGGAGGAGACATCTTTCCATCTTATATTCATAACATAGCACATAGCTCTGGACTTTACATCGATACGATTATTTTACCTGATCCTTTACTCAGGTCTTGCACATTTTTTAAAGCCATGCCTGCTGACCGGGCATTTTACTACTTGTCTAAACATGCCTTGAACGCATTGCAATATAAAGACCTGGCTCTAGCAGATGTAGATGTCCCTATTGTAATAATTGCCCCTGACAGTACATATTTGGATGAAAATGGATGGGATATATTAAGTAATGTTTCTCAACAAAATGTAACCTCTCACATTAACAAAATGTTTAACAAAAGATACTCTACTACTGAACAAATTGAAGATTTTCTACAAGGAATTCATACTACAGAAGATCTATTAAAAAGCATTAACGATACTAATCGCCTACTGTTCGACACTGCTTGGACTAATGAGCCCCTTGAATTACAGATTCAAAGATGGCAGCAAAACAATCCTGTTCATGTCCAGAACAGTGGGATAGGAAATCAGTTGGGATTTCAGGTAGTAGGAAGAATGATGCAAGCAAATGACCTTGTTGCTCGTTCGTTACAATTTGATGGTACTCCTATTATCGATGCTCCTACGTCATGGCAATACCTTCTTTGGAAATACGAATACGATGCACAACAAAACACCCGACCTGAACTACTTACGAAAGATGTATTAGTGAGCAACGCTTTAACAAACATCAATCTTCCTATCATCGGAAATTTAACAGATACTTCAATAATTCAATTAAGAAAAGAAGGAGCTTTACAAGAACTACGAGATATTATTGCAAAAGGAATTGATGACGTATCTCATTCCACTGAGGACAGTTTCAATATTGTGACCGAACATGTAATTTCGAATCTTAAAGAAGTTTTTGACGAACATCAGAAAACAATAAACGACCTTAATATTAGACAGAAGAAATTTTATGGCTTAGATTTGTTACCCTTACTGGTTTCTGGCGGTCTTGGAATTGCAGCTGCATGCACGGGAAATCCATTGATAACCAGTCTTGCAGCAGTCTCTACTACAGTATTTGGGGCACCTAGTGTCAAAGAAGTTCTAAAAACTGGAACAGAGCTATCTAAGGTTCGTCAGGAGGTAACCAAGTCTCCAGTAGGTATTCTTATCAAACATTCAAGATAACTTCTCAATGTAAATAAAATAACAAGGCAGGTATTTATTCCTGCCTTGTTTCCCCGTAAGGCTTTGTACTCTAATGTAGAAAAAGTTTGGCCGTCTGATTCGAGTATCGTGGGCAATAATGCCTTGAGACATATGGAATTGTGACTCTGACTGTACTCTAATCAGAGGGCGGTTATTTTCCGTAAAAGAAAAAAGCACCATCTGGCGCTTAATTCTCCTCCTCATGATCTAATTCTTTACTCTTCTTATTTTTAGGTTCTTTCTCTGCTTCATGAATATCCAGCATCATAGACCGCAGTTGCAAAAACGTCCCCTCATCCATGGATGAATAGTTGATAATAATTGAGACGAGTGCGACCATATACATAACAAATACGAGACCTAAATAATAGATTGAGGCATTTGCCCAATGATTGAGCGCAAGGAAAGTTAACAAGCCGAAGATCATCGCAACCACTGAAGCCCCAAGTCCATGTGTTCTGGAGGTACGATTAGAATACCACTCATACCTTCTTTGTAAGTCTTTGTAATTAATATTCTTTTTCGGAACCTCTAGAGTCATCATCTTGTCCATGTGTCTTTCAATGGTTCTCCAATCTTCCCTTGTGTTTCCTATGCCTATACCTTCTAGGCCAGGAACATCCTTTGCCGCTAGATAAGATCTCTTCCCTCCAAACGTCCATTTGTAGCAAAAGTACATTTGATATAAAACATATCCAATAGGCACTCCCAGTGCAGCAAAAAATGCTGCAAGTCCAGCTAGAGCGGATAGATTGGTTCCAAACGGTTTTGTAAGAGTTTCTATTTCGAAGTTAACCGCAGCTAATTTGAACATCAGAAAAGTTGCAAGAAATACCCAACCCGGAATTCCCCATCTTAGTATTTGAAACTCAGTGTTCATACTGCTCCCCCTTTTTTACTATTCTGATGTAAGGGGTAGCTTTTGTCCATTTATTTCCTATCCTTACTAATTTATAGGACATTATTATTGATAGGAATTCTGACAAATCGTTCAGCAAGTTTTTATCTCCCAAGATTCTCCGTTCGTTCTTTAATGGTACGCTGTTGAAGTTCACTGAATTGTTAAAGCCATTTAATCAACTCACCCCCAACGAAAAAACCGCCTGTAGGCGGAGGGTGAATAACATCACTATACACCATAAAAATCGATAAGCTCTTTGATGACACAATGTTTATTCGAATTTATTTCTTAGCTTATTAACAACAATGATTAACACTATTCTTTCCCGATCAATTTCTTTGTCCATCTAAAGATGTTTGGAATATTCACCTCAAAACCATTTCCTTGGTATTTTGTAATTGAAACAGTCCCACCTAATATTTCTTCCTTATCCTCATTTTGATTCGAAATAAGTGCTTGTTGCAGAATTGTTGAGTCAATAAACTGTTGCTGTTGTGTAATTGTTATTTGCTGATTTTGTATTGTAACTTTTTGCGCCTGAACTAAGGCCTGGCTTAACGAAAGCTGGCTACTAAGATGGTGAACGTTAGCTATAAGTTGGTGCACCTTAGGATCTAAATCTACTTGAACATAGCTAGAATTTTCCATGCTAACTGGTAATTCCAAATATATTTCTAAAGCCGCTTTAATCTGTTCTAAAGCATCTTCACTTGAGGTAGGAGTAACTGAAAAAAGTGTTATTCCTGCTTCATTTTTTATACTTGAAGTAGCCTCTATCCCGATGTCTTGTAAAAATTGTACGAAATACACTAGGTATTGCTCACAGGCGGTACGAACCTCTGGCGGAAAATTAAAAGAACTTATTAGAGAATGATCAGATGTATTTGAATAAAGAACAGCATAAGCTCTTTCCACAATTTCCTTCAGTACAGGTTCAATCCCAGCTATAATTTCTTTAATGGTCGATTGAGTATTACCGTTAAAGATGTATTTGATGTGACAACCGTTAGTTAATATTTCATCCTCTTGTACCCATTTCAATCCTTGTTCTTCATACTCATACAATATTTTTTCCATTGTGTCTGCAAACTCTTGAATGCTGTATGGTTGTTTCCAATGTTCCCAATCCCAAAAATAGCGAAAATTTAGAATTGCAGTTTCGAACTCTTCAGTATAGGAAATATCTATTTTTTCCACGTCATCTAAAAAATCCAGCAGTAAAGAAATCGTTATGGTTTCCAATTCTTTTGGTATATCTTTAATTTCAATGTTAGATACTGTCTTACTAAGTTCAGAATCATAGACAATTAGGCTATACTTTTTTGTGAAACGTGACCCAAAAAAAGATATATCTTCATGTTCTGTAACATCTATGCCGTTAATGAAGACCTTAGGTGTTTTTTCTACATCTATACCGTCCCATTGAATATGAATCATTTGATTCCCCCATCTCATTATTAAACAATCTATATTATACCAAACACAAGTACCAAATCTAAGTAAGAAAACAATTCATTACCTTTATTAGAAAAGTATTTTTTAAGGCATGTAACGTTTAAACTCATTAGTATTAAAAACACACAAGTTACAGGTTTTCTTTATGTCTGTTTTAGAAACTCGCTATTGGGTCTTCGTTGTGATAACTAAATCAATCACAGCGGCTACTTCTTTTTGCATGTCGGGCATCAGATGTCAGTATTTATCCATCGTAATGGATGAATGCCCTAACCGTTCAGAAAGTACTATGATGTGAACTCCTTGTCTGATCAAGAGACTTGTAGGAGTGTGACGTAGATCATGGAATGTAATCTTAGGAGCCCTGTTTTTCAAGAAGTTTGGCTACATCTTTTGAAGTGCCCCTTGTGTTTTAGGGCCTCCGAATTGCGTGCAGATAACTAGATTATTATTCTGATAATCTGGTCCAAGCTCTACTCGCTCCTGTAAAATTAGTTTGCGATGCATCTTAAATACTTCTACTGTTTCTAGTGATAACGTAACAGACTTAACGCTCTTTTAAGTCTTAGCTCCATCTTTTATCTCCCTATGTTTCTTCACGGTCTGTTGAAAATAGTAAGATTTCGCTTTTCAAAGTCGATATCTGACTAACGTAAGCCCAGTATCTCGCCATGTCTCATCCCAGTCACTCTATACCACCTTCCATGCCACGTCATTTCAAAGAACTCACTTAAAAATTCAGGTTCCCAGACACCCAATTGCCTTCGGCTTGAAGCCTGTGGCTTTCCCACTCTACTTGCCACATTCTTAGTAACAATTCCCTTAAGTACAGTCGAGGTTAACGATGCATAAACAACTGAGAAAATCCACTTTACTGAAGAGGCAGATAGACCTTTTTCGTGCAAGGCACTAAGGAAAGTTTCAATATTATGGGCAATGGGTAAGTATGTTTCATATAGTTCGCACTTACTCTCGCCCTGGTTCCGTGTTGTCTTAATTAATTCATTTAGATCCTGAACCAGCTTATTACTCCGTTCGACATACTCACTTTTTGCAAAGCTGCTTGGGCTTCGACCATCGCCTTCTCTGCTTCTTTCTTTGTCCGAAATCCTCGCTTGGTTATCCGCTTACGTGTACATAAGAAAAGAGCATTTAGACACAAATAAACATAAAAAAACCCTCCCTTCCGACCAAGGGAAGAAAAGGGAGGCTGGGTGGACTGGGTTCAAATCTCTAGTTCACCAAGTCGAACGAGTTCGACTACTGCCTGAGATCGACCTTTGACACCTAATTTTTGCATGACATTACTAATGTGATTGCGCACAGTCTTTTCGCTGATGAAGAGTTGTCCGGCAATCTCTTTGGTTGTCTTATCTTGGACCAAGAGTTCAAACACTTCTCTTTCGCGATTCGTTAACAACGGCTTGGTTTGGTCGCTACCCTTCAATCGTGCCACCCCTCCTTGTGGGCTCTACAGGAACAAGGTTGAGGGATTACAGAGTCACCTTATCCTATGATGGGGGGTGGGTGATGGTGCCGGAATTTCAAGGATTTTAGGCTTTTGCCTTACATCCTATTCTGAAAATGGGCAATGGGTTCCGAACACCGCTGAGAAACCTCTTCGACATCCGCCGTGAATTTTTTCGTTCGAGACGACGATGGCCTCCAGTTGTCCCCCGTTCAGATCGCGACGAGTCGACTCGCCTGATGAGATTGCCATCGGAACCCAAGGCCAACACCGCCCCCGACACTCCAGTCTATTCACCCGACACATATACTGCTCCCTACAATTCGACTTCCATTCCATTATTTTTAACTGGATCAACCAAAAATGCCCTTGATTCGTAAAAATCAAGGGCACCACAACTTAAATAAACGGGGTACGACTATACGTTTGCTCGAACTTGTCACGCAATCCTTTGGCCAACAAGCTAAACGATCCAATGGCGATCATGAATGCCCCCAGTGGAACGAGGAAAATCCACGTATAGTTACTGTAAATAAAGCCTCGATAAGACCCGAGCAGCCCTGCCCATTCGTGTGTAACGGAATGATACAAAACCGGGTCAAAGGTCATGTTCGTACCACCTACAAACATGTCAAATATACCGAGAAGCCCCATCAAGGTCATGACAGCGATCATTTCTGTCACCAAGATGATAATAAGCTGTTCCTTCAAATGCGGCAAGATGTGGCGAAAGACAATTTGATTCCGGCCAGCTCCTAGTGCAACGGCAGCCAAAACATATTGTGATTCCTTAATTTGCTCGGCCTTTTGACGCACAGAAGAGGCTACAGAAGGTGTTCCAAGCACAGAGACAAGCCCAATGAAAAGGAGTACGAGCGTGAATGTTGGCAGCTCCGAATTCACATTGATTCCTCGCAAAAGAAAATACACAGGGATAAACACAGGCATATAGCTCCATGCATTTTCGATCGCCATCCACCAACGCTGCTCTTTATCTTGAATACCGATATAGAGTCCAATCCATGTACCAAATAACACGCGAATAAATGCGATCGCAAGGGTAATAAAAACAGTGTATGGCGCTCCATGGAGCAAGAGGGTCAGTAAGTCATACCCCCATTTGTCCGTGCCGAGTAAATGTTCTGCTGACGGTGGTAAGGGCGGAGCGACCATGACTTGTTTACCGTTCACAACCTCTTGACGCATCTTCGCTTGATATTCCAGCTCATAGGGAGCCACGTAAGGCCCCGCAACAGCGATCACGATCAGAAGGAACACGAAAATACTGCCTAGCCATAAAGAAAAATGGAATCGCTTTTTCATCAAAAAACCTCACTTATCCCTCATGCTGAAAAGTGACCAGCTGCTTAAATAAATGGGGTACGACTATACGTCTGTTCGAATTTATCACGCAATCCTTTGGCCAGTAGACTAAAGGAACCGATTGCAAGCATATAAGCAGCAAGTGGGATCAGGAAAATCCACGTGTAATTCGTGTAGACAAAGCTTCGGTAAGTCCCGAGCAGTCCTGCCCATTCATGTGTGGTCGAGTGAAACTCAACAGGGTCATAGTACATAGTCGTTCCGCCTACAAACAGACCAAACATCCCAAGAAGCCCCATCAACGTCATCGTGGCAATCATCTCTGTCACCAGGACAATGACCATATGCTCCTTCAAATGCGGCAGAATGTGACGAAAGACGATCTGATCCCGCCCAGCCCCCAGCGAAGTCGCAGCTAAAACGTACTGAGATTCCTTGATTTGCTCCGTTTTTTGACGGATGGACGCAGCCACTGAAGGCGTCCCAAGCACTGCCACAACCACTATAAAAAACAAGACAAGCGTAAACGTTGACAATTCTGAATTGATACTGATACCTTGCAAAATAAAATAGACAGGAATAAAAATCGGCATGTAACCCCAGGCATTCTCAATCGCGATCCACCAGCGCTGCTGCTTGTCCAATATTCCAATATACAGACCGATCCATGCTCCGATCAATAATCGCAATAACGCAATCAGGATCGTAATGAAAATGGTGTACGGTGCCCCATGGAGCAGTTTTGTAAGCAAATCATAGCCCCATTTATCCGTACCCAACAGATGCTCGCTTGAAGGTGCCAAAGGAGGGGAAATGATCACTTGCTTCCCGTTCACCATCTCACTGCGCACTTTCACCTGGTAATCGATGTCATAGGGGGCCAAATAAGGTCCGGCTACACCGATAATCATTAGAATTACTACCAAGATACTGCCTAGCCATAAAGCCCAATTGAACCGTTTCCTCATACCATACCCTCACTCATTCCAAAAGAAGTCTGGGTTATTTATACACAACCGCGCGTTCAATCACATACAGAATGAGACGAATCAATACATAGACCAAAATGGATAGCAAAATAATACCTAAAAGTCCCATGACAGCAGCATTGAATTCGTATCCGCCATCTTTGCTGAAAATAAACCGGGTCAATCCTACGACGTTTAATAAGTACTCAACAATAAACAAGTTAGCTACCGAAATCGCAATCGTCTTCTTTAAATCAGCAATAAGAAACGGCTTGATGTTTTTATAGACGTGGTGGATGAGAACATGCCAAATCCCCATCCCCTTGGCAAGTGCTGTTTTAATGTAGTCTTCGCCGCCGATTTGTGCATACTTCAGGCTGACTACCTTCATGAGAAAAATTGTGGGTCCAATTGACAGTAGCGTGATCGGAAACCAGGTACTCTCAGAGTCACTTACAGGTGACAGGGTGATAATACGAATGTTCGTCATCTTGTAAAATCCGACCGCACCCACAATCGACACAACAATCAGGATAAAATCAGGAATCGTGGCAAGCAAATTCAAAACCTTTTGAAATTGACGCACAAACCGAAAGCGCTGCAATAGCAATCCAAAAATAATACTAGCAAGGACTGCGACACTAACACTTGCGAACAGCAATTCAAAGGAGCTACTTGCAAATGGAAGGATATCCTCTGCGATGCTTCTTTCCGTTTGCCCCGAATAATAGGTTCCGAGGGAGCCTTCTGCAATCTGCTGAATCAGATGTACCGTATGGACTACGATATTTCCCGGCTCGAACACGATTTCTTCCTTTTGCGTATATAGCATGAACGGCCCACCGCAAACGACGATAACTAGGAAAAACATCCCGATTAATTGTTTTACATAGGTCAAACTCTCATACCCCCTTACTATTTCCAACAATACACTATCTATTAAAAATCATCCAGACAATAGAAAATATTTTATTTTTTTATTCTATTCAAACAGAAATAAAAAAGTGGCTGAGCAGGATAGCCTGTCAACCACTTCTCCATTCATGGGAACAGTTGATTCGAAAAAGAGGATAGCTAATCGATTACTTCGTAGAAGAAGTAGCGACACGCAGCTGCTCATTTTTCATGAGAAGATTTTGAATCGAAGCAGTAAAAGGTTTTCTTACTCCATCTTTCAAACGTGGAACCATTGGAATCATCTGATAGACCTCCTTTCTGGCAATATCTTCTTAAGAATAGCATTTTTTCTTATTTATCGTCAATTCCGGCCATTCCCAGATAGGAAGCGAGTTGATTGATTTCAGCCATGTAGATGTTTTCTTGTCCGTAATAGCCCTCCTGCTCCCCTGCAACCTGTGCAAATTTCGAATAGAGCCGGTTCAGATAAACATGATTAGCATCTGCACGAAAGGTTACTTGTTTCACATGTTCATTCTCTTCTTGGACCTGTCTGATAAGATGGCGAAAGCCTTTTAGAAATACCCTGCTCCTTCGATACTTTTCTTCAACGATGACTGAATGGATATAGCAAAATTCGCCCTCTGGGTCTGGTTGCCTTTCTGCTGTCACGTATTGATAATGGCCCCAACCGACCAATTTACCTCCCTCGCCTTCTATCAGGATCAAATGAGAATCCGGGAGAAACGTCAAAATATGAGCAAGCGTGTCACTAAGGGAAAACATACGGCTAAATTCCAATCGATTGCGCATAAAGAATAGCGTGAATTGGGCAAAATCATTGTCACTGGTACATTTTCTAAAATGGACATGCATCCTTTGCACACTGCCTTTCTTTTTCTATCGTTAACGTATTGGCTGTTGGACGTTCTTGCCAATCGCCGAGTGTTGGGACCTGATGTACTGGAATACCTTCAAAGGTAAGGTCAAAACAACACAAGAGGTGAGAGCTGTCACGGTTGTCGTCTGTAAAGCACCCGTTTGGTCTGTTTCTCCAAAGTGATCGCCGTCCTCCAAGATCGCAAGTCGAATCTGCTCGTCAGATTCAGCAGATGTTTGAGATACTTCTACCTTTCCGCGTGCGAGGAGGTGAAACTTCTCTGCTGCTTCTCCTTCCCGAATGATCGTTTGTCCAGCAGTAAACGTCTCGGATTGAAAGAGATGCAGCATATCAGGCACGTCGACGCCTGGAACATCCATACCACCCTCTGGTCTACTCAAAGCACTTTGCTTGTCCCATAACCTTCTGTAATAGCCCCGCTTTTGCAACAGTTGAAAATGGGTTCCGTGCTCCACTAGTTCCCCTTGCTCCAACACAAATATTTGATCCATGTCCGTTATGGTCGACAAGCGATGTGTCACCGTAATGACAGTCCGATCATTGGAAAGCTTTGCAAAAGTCTTGTTAATAGAAGCCTCTGAAATGGGATCGAGAGCAGAAGTTGCTTCATCCAGAATGAGTAATGAAGGATTGCGTAGAATCGCTCGAGCAATGGCAAGGCGCTGCCTTTGTCCCCCAGAGAGGTTGCTTCCCCCATCCAAAACAAGTGTTTCGTATTTATCTGGTAGACTCATGATAAAGTCATGGATCTCCGCTTGCTGTGCAGCCATCCTCAGCTCCTCGTAGGTCGCATCGAGTTTGCCGAGCCGGATGTTTTCCGCTATTGTTCCGTGAAAAAGAAAGTTATCCTGAAAGACAACCCCTACGTGGTTGCGGAAGGCTCCCCGATTACATTCATCGAGTTTTGTGCCGTTTATCTCGATCTGACCAGAACTAGGTTGATAAAAGCCTAATAACAACTGAACGATCGTGCTTTTTCCAGAACCGCTGGAGCCAACAATCGCAACTTTTGTCCGAGCCGGAATCTGCATGCTGACCTGATTGATAGACAACTGATTTTCCTGATAACCAAACGCAACATTTTTTATGGACACCTCAGTCAAACGCAAATCGGGCTGTTCCGCTGTAGTATGGTCGACTTTTTCACTCGGTTCATTCAGTACCTTCTGGATTCGCTCCATACTGACTTGTGCATCTGTAATGAGCGGTAGCGTAAAGGTCAGATTAAACACTGCATTCCCCATCGACGTATACATGGTGAAAAAGGCAACAAGCGAACCGACAGAGATTCGCCCGGTGAGTGCCAGATAGGAACCGAAGCCAATGATCGTAAAGTTGATGAGTAGTAAGCATAGCGCAGGAATTCGTTCCAATTTCGCTGCCATCAAATTTTTGCGAAAGTTGCTGACCAACAGCAATTTGAGTCTTTCATTGAATTTATCGATCATGACATCTTGCAGGTTGAAGCCCTTGATGACCATTTGCGCTTTCGTATTTTCCTGGACATCATTCGTCATTGCAGCGAGCTGCTCTTTGTATGCGGCATTGATTGCGTGGGCACGTCGGCCAAGCAAATAAGGACCTGTAAAAATCAAGATTGCTCCCACCAAGATACACAGCGCCATCACCCATTCCAAATAAAACAACACCATCGTACTAATCGTCACGACCGCCAATGACTGAATACCCGTCGTGAAGAGAATAGCCAACGATCTGTCAATGACAGGCAAATCCACTGAAAAGTAAGAGACCAGTTCACCCGAACGCGTTTTGTGGAAATAGCTGACCGGCAAATACTGCATATGCGCAAACAATTTTTGCCGCAAATCATTTTGCACACGTGCGTTTAGTTTTGCCAGCACATAATCACTGATCATTCCAGCACTGACACAGATAAACCCGCTAATCGCCAATACGATCATGATAACGGAGAAGACGTGCATATCTTTGGGAACAATCGCTCTGTCAATGATCATCTGGAAACTGAGAGGTGCCAAGGATAAAAAAAGTAGATCGAGTGCAAGCGTGAGGAAAAAAAGGGAACTCAGGAGCTTATAGGGGCGTATGTAGCCAAACAGGTTTTTGATGACGAACAGCATCGTGACGTCTCCTTCTTGGATTAGAAAAATGGTTCATGTTGAAATCTAGCTGCATAGGATTGCCAAGCCAAAAACGATGCGCGATATTCATCCAATGGACCGTTTGCCGTTTCCACAGAAGCTACTCGTTCTGCAATCTTGGTAAACAATTTGCGTAAAGAGTCGTCCGAGGAAGTCCAGAATCGAAACTCCTTCACGTCTTCCTCCATATAGGCGATATATTCGGTTACATACTGAAGGGCGTGCAAAAAAAGGCGACTGCTGCGATACTGTTCTAAAAAATAGATCACCTGAATTTGAACGATATGCTTGTCTTCGTACTGATTTTCACCTGTCCCGTAAATGTACGAAAAGGCACCGATCACTTCATCGTCATCGTTGAAGCAAAGAAATGCTTTCCCCTCCATTAAAACGGGACTCGCCAGAAAACTGAGCGCCACAGGAAAAGAATATGGCATGCGAAGCTGGTCGTAGTTTTCCAGTAAAAAAGCCATGTATTTCTCATAATACATCTCAGCTGAACAGATCGAGAAGTAATGATCCATCTCTTTCCATCCCTCCTTTGAATAATAATGTGTGGCTACGTATCCTTCACAAAAAAGACGGCCATTAGCCGCCTCTATCTTATCACAATAATTTGAATATCCAGTCTGCCCATGTCATGAAGATCGAGCGGTGCAGTCAATGCTGTCCCTGCCATGTCTTTCAAGTCATGCTGGTGTAAAAATAAGGGTGGGGTAATGTCTACAATAACACCTCGATTGGACAAAAGCGTACTCGCATTCCCGGAAATCATGTTCCCCAACTCTGAAATTGCACTTTTTCCGAGCTCATCCATCTCTTGCACGGGATAGCCACCCATCATGGCCGAGACAATGCGCAAAGCCAATTCCTCTTGCAGACCGAAAAAGACCTCACCTTGAAATTGACCTGTCATTCCGATTCGAATCCATGTATGGCCTTCTACATGGCTCCATTCTCTCTCAGCTAACTCTCCACGCGAAATGTCGACATTGCATACTTGTTGAATCACGGACGAAGCTGATTCAAGAAATGGATCAAGGTACTGGACTATCATCTGCATTCTCTTCCTTTCCCGGGCAATTCACTCTTAGAGGTTGTACTCGTATAGGACTATCATAATGTCGATATTTGGCAGATGCAATAGGATTACGAAAACTTCATAGGCATAAGGTCACGAAAACAGGGTGTACCGGGAAAATAATCCTCTACTTTAGCCTCATGACGAATGGTATAGATGGCGGTGCACGTTCGCAAGTCTAATATTTCTACACCGATCTCATGCTTACTCAATTGCCATATCGGAAGCTCGACTCGATCAAAGGCAAAAACAGTATCTCCAAATGCCAAGCACTCCTGTATACAGCGGACAGCATCGTAATGTTCATCAGCCTCAAGCAAATGAACGGGCTCCAAACCGAATTGTTCGATCAGATGAAGGCGATCCCGCAATTGCACTGCCCCACGCTTCCTTCTGGCTGTCCTTCTCGGGGATAGTACAGGGTACTCTCTCGTAACATATTCCCACTTGATCCCGTGGTAAAACATCGAATAGACTCCTCCTACAAAAATTTAGCCCGGCAATAGCCTTTTCGCTGCTACTGACGGGCCCGCTACTCTATTTTTTCTTACCGACGACGTTCAACTCCGCTCGGGCTTCTCTACCAAGCGCATCAGTGGCAACAACCGTCAGTTTTTGCTTGCCTTCCTCTACCTCATGAAGCACCAAGCGAAATAGCCCACGATCATTCGCGTTGGTCTGAAAGCTTTTTGATCCATAGTTGATTTGGAGATTAACAGCACCAGCACCTGTCACCCTCCCTTCGATGGGCAGCGCTTCACCTTCCTGCCCTTCTAGCTGTTTGTTCGGCAGCTGGATCGTCGGAGCTGGCACTGTTCGCGCTTTGTAGGATATACGCTGCTCCCCATTGCTTATGACGACCGAGCCTGAATTGGCATCGACATACGCATACACCAGCAGCATACTTTGATTACCTGCACCGTCTTTGCCTTCAAGCAAAATACGATTTTCTCCCTGCTTCATACTCAAAATTTGCGTTACGTATTTTTGCGCAGGGATTTCCAGTTGATCTTCTTCAAAATAGGACACGATTTGCCCATTGATACTAACCTGACCTTTATATGTTTGATCTCTGTACATAAAGCGCACTGGAACCAGCATGTTCTTGGTTGCTGGATCGAACTGTATGTCTTCGCTGCCATCGTTTAGCAATTGCAGTGTCGGAGGACTTGTATCGACGATGACCCGCTGCGTGAATTGGCGCTTGTTTCCATACATATCCATTGCACTGTACATCACATAATTGAGACCTTCTGTTAATCGCAGGATGGTTTCAAATGATCCATCCGTCGCCAGCTTTACTGGTGTTTTGTTAATCGACAAGCGCACCCTGTCCATCATATCCTCGCCTGTTACTTTGCCCCTGAAGGCTACATCCGGTTGCTTGGATATTTTCAGATATGGGAACAAATCATCCGGGAACTCCACAAATGGCGGAGTGCTGTCACTTTTCCCGTTAATATGCGCCACACTGATATTCCCTGCATAATCATACGCTACAACACTCATTTTTTTATCCGGCTGATTAATGAGTGTGCTGGACACTTTTGGAGAATACGGACCTCCTACCCTTTTGCCGTTTACATAAAGGAAATAGGCTTGGATATCTTTATCGCGGCTGCTCCACTGAACCCGGTTTCCTGACACAGAAGCTGTAATCACAGGAGCTTTTGTATCCACGCGAATGGGGAGTGTCATCGTTTGCCAATTCGCATTGCGGTCGTCTATTTTGGCTTTAATGGAGAATTGGTACTGTCCATCAGGTGCCTGTATATAGGCGCCTTTTTGCGGTGAAAAGATCTTTCCGTCCCAGCTCCACGCTTCCTTTTCCGTGTAATAGTATGGCGTCCCCAGCTTGGATTGGTCGTACTTGCTCACTTTTTCATCACGCACAAGAGTGCGAATCGGCTTACCTGACTGGTCTGTTACTTCGACGATAATATGACGGGCATTTCGTAAAAATGTAATCGAAGGAGCAGCGACATCGTAATGCCCATCCCCGTTTGGCGAAAAGGCAATATGATTGGGGTCGATTTTCGCACCTCCATCGGCTTTGACACCTGTCACACCTAGATAATCCCGATAGCGCCATTTGTCATTGCGTTTATCGTGATACCAGCTCGTCTTGACACCTGTTCGTTTTTCCTGACTTTCTGCCTCCCATACCGGCTGATCCATAATCCTTGGTTCATCCCAGTCGCCGTAGAAGCCATAAAACGCCGTGCGCAACGTAGGCAGTTCCTTATCATCTGGTTGAAAGGAAATAAATCCTTCTGCAAATTGATTGCGTGCCGAGCCTTTCGGAATCGTGAGTGTTACCTTCACTTCCTCTAGCTTCCCCGGCGCAACGGTAATCTTGGGAGCGGAAAATTGCAGTTCTGCCCCTTCGAAAAGAGTATCTGTCAGCATGTTGATCCCATTCTTACGCAAGTCAGTCATGACACCAAACTCATTTTGCAACTGATACGTAATGGGCTTTTTGCCAAACTTGTTATTAATAAACAGAGAAAAGGTCGTTGAATTCCCAATCTCTCCTAACGAGACACCTGCTTTTCCTTTTGCATTCACAACAATAGCTGGCGTCTTGATCGCTTTTGCGATTTGCATCAGTCCTGCCCCTTGAACCCGTGGGCTGTAAGGTACTTTTTTTGCTTTCTCCTTATCCGCTGCTGGAACACTGATTTGCGGATCGATAATCGGTTCTGCTGTATTCATCGCCGCAGCCTTTAACGTATCGACGAGCGATCTTCCTTGCAGGTTCCGCCCTTGCTTGAGATAGCCTTGCTTCAGTAAAGCCATCCCGCCTGCCACATGTGGCGTTGCCATTGACGTGCCACTTTTCACGGCATATTCAGACTCTCGCGTGAGTGACAAGATGCCCCCACCTGGAGCTGCAATCTCTGGCTTGAACTGCAAATCGGGTGTTGGTCCCCATGACGAAAAAGCCGAGATCGTTCCACCGTCTGGATAAGGCATTGGATTTTGTCCATATTCACCGTTAAAGGAGACCGTCACTTTCTTGCCTTTTTTAATTGCTTGTGCCATTTGCTCGCCCATGTGCTTCAAGATAGAAACAGCCGGGATTTGTTTGGCATGCTCCGCACTGATAATGAGTGGTCCCATTTCATTGTTGTAGATAACAGCACCCACTGCTCCTGCTTCTTTGGCGAGGCGCAGCTTATCGTCGAATGAAATGTCGCCTCGCTCGAGCAATACTACTTTATCTTTTACGGAAACATTGTAGTCTTCCTTCTTCCCTTTCCCCATATAGACAAGCGGATATGACTTCATCAGCGTCATGACCGGGTTTATTGCACCCCCGCCTTCCACATAGCCGGATAAATACACGACTTTCTCCATTCCGGGTACCCCTTGCACCGTGAAGCTATAGCCAGCCAGTGCTGTAGCGTTGACCGAAGCAACTGAAAACGCATCAGGGCTCAAGCCTGGAGAACCGATCATGGCGATATCCGGATTCTGTGCTCGTACCTTATCACTGCCGAAATACGCATCATTGCCGGCTGCTGCCACTACTACGATTCCATTATCGACTGCTCGCTTTACTGCCATTTGCTCTACATTTGTTTCATCCACGTAGCCTGCTGAGGAACCTAGACTCAAGTTGATGACATCTGCTTTTTTCGTAATGGAATCATTGATCGCAAATAAAATCGATTCACCTAGCCCAGGAACCTCGCTTTGATAATTGGAAAATACTTTTTGGCTGATGAGCTGGGCTTCAGGAGCAACCCCTTTTACTTTTCCGTTCGCACCAATAATTCCCGCCACATGGATACCATGCTGAGATTCCGATACGTCTTCTGTTGTTTGCGTACGGTCAGCCCAGTTAAAGCCAGGGATCACCTTATGGGAAGAACCTGACTTTTGCATGGCTGAACGCTTATCATGCGGGGCAGGCAAATCGGGGTGGCGCGGATTGACTCCCGTATCGATCACGGAAACGAGCATACCTTCTCCTTTTACGCCTGCTTCCTCCCAAGCCTTAGTCGCCTCAATCATTTCCAGCGAATCGACAGGTGCGGATTTTAATTGCTCTCCTCGCAGTAGAAGTTCTTGACGTTGCCATTCATCTGCCTTTGTCTTATATTCCTTGTCCGCCTTGCCTGTATGTAATGGCTCGTGCATTTCCGCGAGATCCTGCAAAATCTGCGTACGAATGGTCGCCGTTCCTTCAAACGCTGTTGTGCTGACAGTCGTTGCGGGAAGCAAAGCCAATATCAATCCAATGCTGCATACCTTTTTCTTCATCGTTTGCCCCCTTGCTGGAAGTCATTCCATTATGTTTTCAGTTTTCACTAGGAATCGCTTGGGTATTCCCTTCTTTTCGCGAAGGTTGACAAACGAAGTATTTTCAGCCTATATTTAAGTGCATTAAATATTACATATCAAATATTCCCGATAACGAAGAAACAGATCAAATAAGGAGACGATACGAGCATGCCCTCCCCCTTAACAGATACGCTTGAGCGCTTGCAGGAGGCGTTTCGTACCATTATGCGCACGATGGGAACGCAATTAGCCGAACCTGTCTCTGGTTTGACTGGCCCGCAATTCTACATCCTTCATCAGTTGGAACAGAAGGAAAAATGCACCGTTGGAGAATTGGCTGAATCAATGGGGGTCAAACCAAGCGCAATCACAGCGATGGTCGACCGTTTGGATAAACACGGTTTCGTCGCCCGTGATCGTGATGAGGAAGATCGCCGAGTGGTTTACATCAGCTTGCGAGATTCTGGCAAAAAAATTCTGCAAGTAGCCAAGCACAATCGGAGAGAAAAGCTAAATAAAATGTTTGCTCACCTCAGCGAAGATGAACTCCAGCACTTTGTCCTCATTTTTGAAAAGCTGGCGATGGCGGCCGTCATCGAGGCGAGTGAATAAACTCCTTGTACGTTGCTGTTGTGGTGGGGAGAAAACAGGAGAAAACGCTCAGCTTCTAGGGCCACCCCCTCGGGGATTGACTGCACGACTCCATGCAAAAAGCGAAACCGCGTCCAAAGTTGTCCTCTCAGGATGTGTTTCAGAGGTGGACGCTTAAGAGCGTGTTTCGCTTTTTGCATTGCGTCTCGGTCGGTGTCCCTAAGATCTTCGCTTATTTCTCCTGTTTCCTCTACGAGCTTTCCACGTGATCCAATTTTTTAAATCCTTCAAAGAATGAAATACCTCATCTGTTACGCCAGAGAAGAATATTTCCAGACGTAGCGACTTGTGGAGTCCTACCGAGCGGAGAAGGGATTTGCGGGCAAAAGAAACGCAACGTGCCCGTGCTACGAAGCGGCTACCACTTTTGCGTTTCCCCGCGAATCCCTTCGGAGCGGACAGTCTCAACCCCCAGCGGGACGGAGCCTGGAGCCTAGCCTGGAAATATTCTTCTCTCCACTACAGCCACATATACAGTAAGCACCTAAACAAACTTTCTTAAACTGAAAAAAGGCGTGCTTTCCGGATCACCGGCGCACGCCATTTCTTCGTTTATTAGGAGAAGAAGAACTTCTTCACTGCATGTTTGGTTGTTTCTTTGTTCATGTGAGCGATCGACGTTGTCAGCGGAATGCCTTTTGGACATGCTTGTACGCAGTTTTGCGAGTTACCGCAATCACCGATACCGCCATCTTCCATCAGGGCTTCCAGACGCTCATGCTTGTTCATCATACCCGTTGGATGCTGGTTGAACAGACGAACCTGCGAAATCGCAAACGGACCGATGAACTCAGCCTTCGCATTCACGTTCGGGCAAGCTTCCAAGCAAACACCGCACGTCATGCACTTCGAAAGCTCGTACGCCCATTGACGTTCAACTTCCGGCATGCGAGGACCTGGTCCCAAATCATGCGTACCATCGATTGGAACCCACGCTTTTACGCGTTTCAGCGCATCGAACATGCGGCTGCGGTCAATCGACAAATCACGTTGTACAGGGAAGGTGCTCATTGGCTCAAGACGAATCGGCTGTTCCAGTTTATCAACCAGTGCCGAGCAAGCTTGGCGCGGTCTTCCGTTAATAACCATCGAGCACGCACCGCATACTTCTTCCAAGCAGTTCGATTCCCAGTTTACTGGAGACGTTTTTTGACCTTGTGCGTTGAGTGGATTACGTTGAATCTCCATCAAAGCACTGATCACGTTCATACCAGGACGGTAAGGGATTTTGAACTCTTCCTTGTACGGAGTGCTGTCAGGGCTATCTTGACGAGTGATAATCAAATGAATCAATTTTTCTGCCATGATCAGTTTCCTCCTCTCTTATTTCTTGTCAGACGTATAGTCACGTTTACGTGGTGCGATCAGGGATACGTCGATGTCTTCATAGTAGATTTCAGGCGCAGTTGTTTCAGCATTGTACTTCGCCATTGTCGTCTTCATGAAGTTCTCGTCATCACGCTCAGGGAAGTCAGGCTTGTAGTGAGCACCGCGGCTCTCGTCGCGCTTGAGCGCACCGATTGTGATCGCGCGGGACAGTACGAGCATGTTCCAGAGATGACGGGTAAACGCCGCACCAGAGTTGCTCCATTTATTTGTATCGTTGATGTTGATTTTCTTGTAGCGTTCCATCAGTTCAACGATCTTATCATCCGTTTTTTGCAGACGGTCGTTGTAACGTACTACCGTTACGTTGTCAGTCATCCACTCACCCAGTTCCTTATGGATCAGGTAAGCATTTTCTGTTCCGTCCATTTTCAGGATGCTGTCGTATTTCGCTTGCTCTTGGCTAGTAAAGCCATCGAAGAGCGTGGAAGACAGATCATCAGAGGAATTTTTCAAGCCTTTGATGTACTCGATCGCTTTTGGACCTGCAACCATACCGCCATAGATCGCGGACAGGAGGGAGTTCGCACCCAAACGGTTAGCACCGTGCTGAGAGTAATCGCACTCACCTGCTGCAAACAGACCAGGGATATTGGTCATTTGGTTGTAGTCTACCCACATACCGCCCATAGAGTAGTGAACCGCAGGGAAAATCTTCATTGGAACTTTACGTGGGTCATCCCCAACGAATTTTTCGTAAATCTCGATAATGCCGCCCAATTTTACATCCAGTTCTTTTGGATCTTTATGGGACAGGTCGAGGTATACCATGTTTTCGCCGTTGATACCCAGCTTCATATCTACGCAAACGGAGAAGATTTCGCGAGTCGCGATGTCACGCGGAACCAGGTTTCCGTATGCAGGGTATTTATCTTCCAGGAAGTACCAAGGTTTACCGTCTCTGTACGTCCATACACGGCCACCCTCACCGCGAGCAGACTCGGACATCAGACGCAGCTTGTCGTCGCCAGGGATTGCAGTTGGGTGAATTTGGATCATCTCACCATTGGAGTAGATAACCCCTTGTTGATACGCCGCAGACGCTGCTGTACCTGTATTGATAATCGAGTTCGTCGATTTACCGAAGATGATACCAGGTCCGCCTGTTGCCAAAATAACGGCATCCGCACGGAAGGATTGAATTTCACCGGAACGCATGTTTTGTGCAGTAATCCCGCGACAGGTTCCTGTATCGTCCAAAACGGCTCCGAGGAAATCCCAATATTCGTACTTGGTTACCAGACCTTCAGCTTCATAACGGCGTACTTGTTCGTCCAATGCGTACAAGAGCTGTTGTCCAGTTGTCGCACCCGCAAAAGCGGTACGGTGATGTTTGGTTCCCCCGAAACGACGGAAGTCCAACAAACCTTCTGGCGTACGGTTAAACATAACGCCCATACGGTCCAACATATAGATGATGCCAGGTGCTGCATCGCACATTGCTTTAACCGGCGGTTGGTTTGCCAAGAAGTCTCCGCCATATACTGTATCGTCGAAGTGCTCCCATGTGGAGTCGCCTTCCCCTTTGGTATTTACCGCTCCGTTAATACCGCCCTGCGCACAGACAGAGTGGGAACGTTTTACCGGAACCAGGGAGAACAGCTGAACAGGAACGCCTTTTTCTGCTGCTTTGATGGTAGCCATCAAGCCGGCCAAACCCCCACCGACAATGATCAGTTTACCTTTTGCCATGAGTTTTGTCCCCCTATCCCTACAAAATGAAAGCCGACATCGCACGCAAGCCGATGAAGGTTACAACTACGAATACGCCCAAAGTCACGAATGTTGCAATACGTTGGGAACGCGGCCCAACTGTAATTCCCCAATGAACCAGGAACGACCACAGTCCGTTGGAGAAGTGGAAAGTCGTGCTAATAATCCCGATTGTGTAGAATACGATCATTGCAGGACTGCTCAAAATGTTTGCCATCATGTCATAATCCACGTGTGCACCCAGTGCTTTTTGGATACGGGTTTCCCAAACATGCCAAACAATAAAAATGAGGGTAATGACTCCTGTAACGCGTTGCCACAAGAACATTTGGTTTCGGAAGTAACCGAAGTTCCCTACGTTATGCTTCGCTTGGAACGCAATGTAGAGACCGTAAACTGCGTGAAACAGGATCGGGAGGTAGATCAAGGCAAATTCAAGTACTAACAGAAATGGAAGGCTTTCAATGAAGCCTACTGCCTGGTTGAAAGCTTCAGGCCCACGAGTCGCTTGATAGTTGGCGGTCAAGTGGAACACGAGGAAGAGCCCGATCGGAAACAAACCAAGAAGTGAGTGTAGCTTGTGACTGAGAAAGCTATGGCCTTTCGCCATACAATGGTCCCCCTTTCAATGTATGTAACTCTCAATTCTGTGAAAAACGTCAAGCATCACCGCAAGCGGTCCAAAACGGTTTTCGGCCGTTTTGATAGACCTTTCCCCAATATCCTAACCCATTGCCTCACCCATTAGACATAGCAAAACCTCCACGATCATTTTATGAAGAGCATCTTGACGCTGTTCACAAAAAGACTGCGTTCGCTAGATCATATGAATTTGTCGGAATGTGTCAAAATTCGAGAAAAAGTTGGGCAAAACTTTGACCAAATCCAATTGTACTCTTGTCGACACAGAGCGTCAAGACAATCAATGTACTAAATACATTGATAGAATAACTTTGTTTAGTCCAGCTATTTTTTCTATTACGATGTCATGAATGTGAGCCCATCCTCATAATCTAGTACAGACAGGAGGGAAGCACATATGAAAGAGAAGGATCAGCTAGCAGCACTGTTGCCACCGGAGACCATTCCCTATGCGGAAAGAATGAATATGCCCTATCTTGGCTATCATCTTCTACGTGAAACGCTGACCAGCACCCTGCTAGGTGATAGTGAAAACCATATCCTCTATTGGATTGGAAAAAACATGGGCCGCCAAATCCCCATTCAATCTGCAACTGGCCCGATTATGCCTTTTATTCGACTCGGATTAGGCCAGCTAGACGTCGTGGAGGAGACCCGGCAAACTATCGTCTATTCGCTCACTCATTCTATTTTTAGCTACCAGTCTATAGAGAGACTGGCATGCAGTCTTTCTTTTGAGGCTGGAATCATCGCTGGTATGATTGAGCAGTGGAAAGAAAGAGAAGCGTTCAGCAAAATCGAGATGGAAAGCCCTTCAGACATACGTATATCTGTACAAGTGGCGTCATGAAGAAAATGCCCCCTCTACCTATAACAAAGGGAGAGGGAGCATCCATATTTTATACTCCGTGCACAACCGCGGTTTCCTCGACATCCAGACCATATGCCGAATGAAGACTGCGAACAGCCAGCTCCGTCAAGGCTGCTGGAATGACGCAAGAAACCTTGATATCAGACGTAGATACCATTTTAATAGAAATTTCTTTTTCTGCCAGGACGCGGAACATTTCAGCAGCTACCCCTGGATTGTTGATCATACCCGAGCCAACAATCGATACCTTGGTCAAACCTTCCTCGAAATCGACTTTTTCAAAGCCAAGCTCGTTTTTGTTTCTGTCCAGCGTATCCAGTGCTTTTTTCAGGTCATCCGCTGCAACGGTAAAAGAAATGTTCGTAACAGACGCATCATAGGAGCTTTGGATAATGATATCGACGTTCACCTGATTGTCCGCCAGCGTATTGAACAGACGGGAAAGCGTCCCGACCTTGGCAGGCATGCCGACAACCGTGATTTTGGCTACATCTTCATCGTGTGCAACTCCACTTACTACTCTTCCTGTTTCCATGTTGGCAACCTCCTCAACGTACGTACCATCTTCGGCAGTAAAGCTGGAGCGGACGACCAGCCTTACCTTGTATTTTTTCGCAGCCTCTACTGACCTTGGATGAAGAACCCCTGCACCGAGGTTCGCCAGCTCCAGCATCTCATCATACGAGATCGTATCCAGCTTGCTCGCTGCTGGAACCATTCGCGGATCAGCTGTATACACCCCGGACACGTCCGTAAAGATTTCGCATTTCTCAGCGTTCAAGCTCGCTGCGAGTGTAACCGCAGATGTATCCGATCCACCGCGGCCGAGCGTCGTAATTTCACCTTCGTCACTGATCCCTTGGAATCCTGCCACGATCACCACACGACCACGGCCGAGCTCGGATTGAATCCGCTCTGGATCAATCTGCTTGATCCGTGCTCTTCCGTGAATCGCCTCCGTAGTGATTCCAGCTTGCCAGCCCGTAAGAGAAATGGCGTCGTAGCCTTTTGTATGCAAAGCCATCGACAAAAGCGCGATCGATACCTGCTCCCCCGTGGTCAGCAGCATATCCATTTCACGCTCGGATGGGTATGCGCTAATCTGCTTGGCCATGTCTACCAACACATCAGTAGATTTCCCCATTGCAGAAACAACGACTACCACATCATGTCCTTCCTCTTTGTAGCTGATAATTCGATCCGCAACTCGTAAAATTCGCTCAATGGTACCTACAGAGGTGCCTCCGTATTTCTGCACGATCAACCCCATGCGGCTTCTCTCCCTTTTTCTCATATCCAATTTGGTATTTATCTCGTATTGTATGGTTTTTCACTATTCTCTCTATAAGGAAAAGTCTTGCATTTTTATTTTACAAAAAAGGCACCGACAAGGAATAAGACCTGCCGCTGCCTATTGTTTCGACATACCGGTTCCTCCCTCCCAATACACGCGGACAACGAAGATTGACAGTAAACACCATCAAAACTCACATTGACACACCGTGAGATAGCTCTCCATCTGACAATTGGTCATTGTGCAGATGACAGTCCTGCATTTGTTCAACGCAGACCCAGCATGGAGAAAAGCGGGTTTCCCTCCACACTTCGGCGAATTCCCCTTTCCCGTCCCCTTCACAGATACCCGATCTCAGGGTGGTACTCTTGGTTTTCGCGCCTCTACCTCACTCCATAATGGAAGTGAGGCTAACTATTCTGTTTGAATCGGATTATATCATGAGTCTAAAAATGGATCAATTCCTTTTTAGAGGTTATTCCAAAAGTTACATTTGCTATGTGTCCAGCTTACGCAGATGCCCGATGATTTCTTTTGCCAGCTTGTCGCCGATCCCTAGTTGGCGGAAGTCTTCAACGGTCGCCTCACGCATTTTTTTCAACGAGCCAAAATGAGAGAACAACAGCTTGCGTCGTTTCTCACCGATACCCGGAATTTCATCCAACTGTGAGGAAAGCATCGTTTTCGTCCGGGATTGTCTGTGGAACGTAATAACAAAACGGTGGACTTCATCTTGGATGCGCTGCAACAAATAAAACTCATAGCTATCACGTCTAAGATTCACAGGCTCTGGCGGATCTCCGTACATGAGCTGAGCAGTGCGGTGCTTCTCATCCTTCGCGAGTCCACAGACGGGAATATAGAGACCCAGCTCGTTTTCCAGCACGTCCATAGCCGCGCTGATTTGACCTTTTCCACCATCAATCACAATCAGATCGGGCATAGGCTGGTTTTCTTTCAACAGGCGAGAGTATCGACGGCGAACGACTTCGCGCATGGAGCCGTAATCATCTGGTCCCTCGACGGTTTTGATCTTGAATTTGCGGTATTCCTTTTTGTCAGGGCGGCCGTCTGTAAACACAATCATCGCAGACACAGGCTCTGTTCCCTGAATGTTGGAGTTGTCAAACGCTTCAATTCGATGAGGAACCGGAATCCCTAAAATGTGACCGAGATTGTGTACCGCTTGGACCGTACGAGCATCGTCCTTGGACATCAGCGCGAACTTCTCCTGCAAAGCAATACGGGCGTTCTCCGAAGCCATCTTCACGAGCTCATGCTTCTTGCCTCTTTTCGGAGCATGGACTTTGATGCCCAGCCACTCACTCAAAAGCTCCGGTTCACTCTCTTGCGGGAGCAAAATTTCTTTTGGCAGTGCATTTTGCTTGTCGTAGTAGAACTGGCTCACATAAGACATGAAGTCTTCGGTTTCGCTTCCATAGTATGGAAAGGAAGTCGTCTGACGCTCGATCATCTTCCCTTTTCGCATATAGAACACCTGAATGCACATCCAGCCTTTTTCCACAGCAAACCCGATAATGTCGCGGTCTACCGTATCGGTGAACGTGATCTTCTGCTTCTCCATCACCGCTTCGATGCTCTTGATCTGATCGCGATATTCCTTGGCGCGTTCGAACTCCATGTTTTCTGCGGCTTGCAGCATTTTTTCCGTGAGGGTTTGCTTCATTTCCTCATGGCCACCATCGAGGAATCGGCTGATTTCATCCACCAAACGCTGATTTTCCTCTGCCGATACCTCGTACACACAGGGCGCTAGACATTGTCCCAAATGGTAGTAAAGACAAACCTGCTTGGGCATATTGCGGCATTTGCGCAACGGATAGAGGCGATCAAGCAGCTTCTTCACCTCGGAGGCATCTCCAGCATTCGGATACGGACCGAAATACTTGGCTTTATCTTTTAGTACCTTACGGGTAATCTCCAGGCGTGGCTGCGCCTCATTCGTAATTTTGATGTACGGATACGTCTTGTCGTCGCGGAGCATGACATTGTAACGAGGGTCATGCTCCTTGATCAGGTTGCACTCGAGGATGAGCGCCTCAATTGCTGAGGATACCACAATGTACTCAAAGTCCACGATCTCACTGACCAACAGCTGCGTCTTTCCGTTATGACTGCCTGTAAAATAAGAGCGGACGCGGTTTTTCAGCACCTTGGCTTTTCCTACGTAAATGATTTCCCCGCTCGCATTTTTCATCAGGTAGCAGCCTGGCTTATCTGGCAGGACGGCCAGCTTATCTTTTAAGGAGCTGTTCATGGCTGCCCCCTCCTCTTTGCTCTATATCTGCCTTGCATCTATTTGTTCTTGTGGAATGGCTTTTCCAATACATACAGTTCATCTTCTAAAGAACTCATCCGTTCCACCAGCAGCTTGCGGCTGTCTTGTACCCCTTGATTGTAATAGAAGGGGCCGAGTTCTTTCGAAAAAAAGGCAATCAACTCTTCCGTCTCCAAATTGCCGAGTGTCTCCGACCGTTCTTCTTTAAAATAGCGCTGTACTTGATGAACAAGATATTCCATTTGCTCTCTCGTCAATTTGGTTGGCATCGTATCCGGCTTCCTTCCCTTTTTCGCATCATAAGAGAATATACGTTCTATCCTTCATAGTACCATGGAATCCATACGAAAAAAACTGCCGCCTCATTCCATGGCGACAGTTTTTTATAGGCAGACTAGTGCTTGCGACCGCCCAAATATGCTTCTTTTACACGCTCGTCGTTTAACAACGCTACTCCTGTGCCATCCAATACAATTTGCCCTGCCTCCAGTACATACCCGTAATCAGCAATTTTGAGGGCCTGTTTGACATTTTGCTCTACGATGAGGACGGTTGTACCTTCCGCATTGATTTCTTTGATCACCTTGAAAATGTCCGCCACCACGATGGGAGCCAACCCCATCGACGGCTCGTCCAAAAGCAACAGCTTCGGTCGAGACATCAAAGCGCGGGCAATGGCTAGCATTTGCTGCTGACCGCCAGACATCGTCCCCCCCAATTGAGAAAGCCGTTCCTTGAGGATAGGGAACCAGGCCATCATTTTTTCCATGTCGTCCTTGATGCCTTGTGCATCGTTGCGCTGGAATGCACCCATCTCCAGGTTTTCCAGCACGGTCATCTTCCCGAGGATCGCACGTCCTTCTGGTACCAAAGCCAGTCCAGCTTTTACGATCTGATGTGGTCTCGAACCCTCTATACGTTTACCGCAAAACGTAATCGTCCCTGCTTCAGGCCTCAGTTGACCTGCGATCGTACGCATGGTTGTAGTTTTGCCCGCTCCATTCGCCCCGATCAGCGAAACGATTTTGCCCTCAGGGACTTCCAGCGTGATCCCGCGAATCGCTTTGATTTGACCGTAGGAGGTCGTCAAGTTTTGTATGTTCAGCATCTTATTCGTCCTCCTTGCCGAGGTAGGCTTCAATCACATCTGGATTGTTTTGCACCTCTGCCGGGGTGCCGTCGGCAATTTTGACCCCAAAGTTGATACATACGACCTTTTCACACAGGTTCATGACCAATCCCATATCGTGTTCGACCAATAGGACAGTCGTCCCGTCATCGCGAATTTTTTTGACCAGCTCCATGAGTGCTTTCGTCTCAGTCTCGATCATTCCGGCAGCAGGCTCATCCAAAAGTAAGAGCTTTGGCTCAGTAGCCAGTGCCCGTGCAATCTCCAGACGCCGTTGTTGACCGTAAGCCAATGTATCCGAGCGCACATCAGCAATGTCAGACAAGCCTACGAATTCGAGAAGCTCCTCTGCTTTTTTGGTAACCGCCTTTTCTTCCGCACGTTGTCCCGGTGTTTTCAAAAGGGAAGCCCAGAAGCCTGCCTTCATGCGCGAATGACATCCTACCTTCACATTGTCCAACGCACTCATGTGACCGAAGAGGCGAATATTTTGGAACGTCCTCGCAATCCCCATTTCAGTAATTTTGTTCGGTGCTATTCCATTTAACTTTTGTCCGGCAAAAGAAAAAGTCCCCGTCGTTGGTTCGAATATGCCCGTTGCCATATTGAAAATCGTCGTTTTCCCCGCACCATTCGGACCAATCAAGCCGACAATTTCTCCCTCTCCGACAGTAAAAGAAACGTCACGAAGAGCGGTGATGCCGCCAAAGCTTTTTCCTACGTTCGCAAGTTCCAGCAACATCCTATACGCCCCCCTTCGCTTCCTTATCCGATGACTTGCCCCGACGACGCTTGAACAGCTTTTGGAACGTGTCGGCACCGATCAAGCCATGCGGACGGAACGCCATTACTCCGACCATGATCAAGCCGTACATGAGCATTTTGTACTCGGCCAAACCACGCAGCACCTCCGGCAATGCCGTAAGAACCAAGGCACCAAACAGCGGCCCCCATACGACTTCGCTGCCGCCGATCACGGCATAAGACAGTATCTCTACGACTTTATGATAGTTAAAATCATCTGGCGTAATGGTCGTCGTAATGTGAGCGAACAATCCTCCACAGACCCCTGCCAAAATTGAACCGATCACAAAAGCAAGCATTTTGTAATAGTTGACTTGCAATCCCATCGCTCGTGCCGCCGTTTCATCTGCTTTGATCGCTTCAAAAGCACGCCCCAGACGCGAACGGTTCAGACGCAGCGTCAGGAAAAGCACGAAAGCAAACAGGAGCAGCATAAACACAAAGGTCGATAATGACTTCATTTGCATAACCGAAATGCCAAGGGTTTGCGCTTTTAACCCCATTGCTTTTTCAAAATCGTACAAGTAATTGCCTATCGATTGAAGTCCGGTCAATCCGAGGGCGCCATTTGTAATCTCCATATTGAGAAAAATAACGCGGATCACTTCACCAAAGCCAAGCGTAGCAATTGCCAGGTACAAGCCGTGGAGCTTCAATGTCGGAGCACCGATCAAAAGGGCAATCAGCCCAGCCGCCAGTCCTCCGATTATGATGGCGATAAACAACGGCATGTCCGCTTGCTTCGTCAAAATACTCGCCGTAAAAGCACCAATGCTCATAAAGCCCGCATGCCCCAAGGAAAGCTGGCCCGTCGAGAGCGTAATGTAAATACTGATCGCCAAAATACTGTTTAACAGGATAAAAGTAAATACCTGTAAGTTATATGGATTGAGAATGTCCAATGTCTGCACCTCCCTTACGCTTTGCGTCCAAATAGTCCTTCCGGCTTCAAGAGTAAAATGAGAATGATCAAGCCAAAAGCAACCGCATCCCGATACGACGAGTCTCCGTACGCGACGGTAAACACCTCGATAATCCCAAGCAATACGCCACACACCATGGCCCCGGGAATGCTGCCTACCCCGCCTAAAATCAAAACGGCCAAACCTTTGAAGCCAAGGGTCATCCCCATCGTTGGAATGAGAGCAGAGTACGCCATCCCGATCAAAATGCCTGCGACACCTCCCAGTGCCGAAGCAAGCATGACGGTCACGACAATGACCATATTCGTGTTAATCCCCAAAATATTTGCTGTATCCGTATTTTCAGCCGTCGCGCGAATGGCTTTTCCCATTTTCGTTTTTTGAATCCAGAAATGCAGGACGAACATTAGCAACACAGAAATCCCCAAAATAACGAGATCGACGCTGCGAATTTGAATGAGCCCCAAGTCAAAAGTGGTATCCCCGAAAGATTGCGGGAACGCACGGGAGTCAGCACCGAAAAACTTGTGCATGGCTTCCTCCATCAAAATGGCAAATCCAATCGTACTGATCAGCGATGCCAGATGGGGTACATTTTTTTTACGAAGTGGGCGAAGCGCCGTATACTCCAGCACAAGACCCAAAATGGCCGAAATCACGACTGCCACGATCAGCGCTACCCCTAATGGCATATTCAGGCTGGTCATCAATACCAAGCCAACCAGTGATCCAAAAATAAAAATTTGGCCGTGTGCCATATTAATGATTCCCAGGACACCAAAAATGAGCGTATAGCCCAATGCGATTAATGAATAAGTGCTACCAACTGTCAAACCGTTGACTAATTGCTGCCAAAACAAATGCCTCACCTCACTGTTAAGTGGTTCATAGCCACCGATGATTGCGTTATTCTCGCTGGATCAGCAAGCGAAGAGCATTCTGGTACTTTCTGATCCAGCGAGATAACGGATAGAAAAAGAAGCCCGGAGCGACCCCGGGCACGATGCTATTCAAACGGGACGAATTTGCCTTCTTTTGCGACAACGACAACCGCATCACCAATCGGATTGCGTTTCTCGTCAAAAGACAGTTTGCCGGATACACCTGTGAAGTCTTTTAGCTGAGCCAATTGTCCGCGCAACTCTTCGCGATCTGCTTTTCCTGCGGCAAGCAGTGACTGCGACATGATATACAGCGAGTCGTATGCTTGGGCAGCGAACTGGTCAGGCTTTTTGTTGTATTTGGCTTCGAATGCTTTTACGAAGGCTTGTACTTTATCATCTTTCTTTTCAGGGCTGAATGGAGTCGCAACGATCAAGCCCTCAGCAGCTGGACCAGCAATTTCGAAAACCTTCGGATTATTGAAGCCATTCCCACCAAGAATGGTCCCTGTAAAGCCCAGCTCACGTGCTTTTTTCACAACCATGGAGCCTTCTTTGTACAAAGCGGACACAAGCAAAGCGTCTGGGTTTGTTTGCTTCAACTTTGTCAATTGTGCCGAGAAATCCACATCGCCATTTGCGAAAGTCGCTTCGCCGGTAATCTCCAAGCCCAGCTTTTCAGCGGTTGCTTTCATGACCTTGTAGCCATTCACGGAGAAGTCATCGTTGGATGCATGGATGAGTGCTACTTTTTTCAAGCCATTTTTCTCCACGGCTGCTTTCATCGCTGTCGGGATCGCAATGGATTCAGGCAAAGAATTGCGGAACACGTACTCCCCGATATCATTGATTCCTTCTGATGTGTTGGAGATACCAAAAATCGGGGTTTCCGCCTCGTTTGCCACTGGTCCTGCTGCAAACATTTCACCGGAAAGTGTCGGTCCGATGATCGCCACGACATTATCCTGATTAATCAGTTTATTTACCGCATTAATCGCGCCTTCTTTTTCTCCGGCGGAGTCTTCAAACTTCAGCTCGATCTTGAGCTTCCCTTTGTTCGCTTCATTCAACTCGCCCAGCGCCAGCTCCAATCCTGCTTTTTGCGCTTCTCCATAGGCTGCGCCAGATCCAGAGAGGAAACCAACGACACCGATTTTTGCTTGAATCTCTTGGCCTTCGGTGCTAGTTGCTTGTCCAGAGCCACCTTCTCCTGTTACAGGAGCACTTGTGTTTCCTCCGCTTGAACATCCGACCATCAATACCGCCCCTAGCGAGATTGCCGCCAGCGAGCGCATCAAATGAAATCCCTTCATTAGAAAAGCCCCCTTTATTTTCGAAATAAATTGAATATATGAAGTTTAATCAAAGTATTCTAAAAACGCAATTATTTTCGTTCAAGTAAACTTAATTTTTTGACAAACGATCGCTCAGAATTCCATTTCCACTTCATAAAAAAAAGCGGCACATTACATGCCGCTTTACTCATTGCATTGCTCTTACAGATGTTTGCCTACAGTTGCCATAAGCGCTTCTTTTGGTTGGAAGCCAATCACTTTGTCAACTGGTTGACCGTCTTTGAATACGATCAGGGTTGGGATGGACATTACACCAAAACGACCAGCAGAATCTGGGTTGTCATCCACGTTTACTTTGACGATTTTGAGCTGGGAGCCCACTTCACCGTCGATTTGCTCCAGTACAGGAGCGATCATTTTGCAAGGGCCGCACCATGGAGCCCAGAAGTCAACCAGGACTGTACCGCCTTGCTCTACTTCCTGGGAAAAGTTTTGGTCGGTAGCATTTACAATTGCCATAGAAGTTACCTCCTTGAATTTCAATTACTAAATAAAGGTTCCTAACGGTTATCAGTATATCATTCAAACACCAAATTGACTACGCCGCTCCACACTTTGCCCTGCACTTCTCGTTATAGTCTGTCCAGTCTGGCCGCACCTTATTGCCCGACTTGCTTTAGCCGGTTAATCTCCCGTTCATGGTCACTTACTTTCCGATGCAGCAGATCAAGGTCTGCATCGATATGTTTATTTTGGCGTTCCAACCTGTCTAATCGTCGCGTAGCGTCATCGCGGAATTCGTACATTTCATCCCGAAACACGTACATCTCATCTCGAAAATCATACATTTCTTTCTTAAACTCGCGTAGCTCCTCCTGCGTTTCTTTAACCAATCGGTTATTCTCTGCCACCATGTGTATCAGTTGTTGCAAAAGCTGTTCGCTCATCCCGATCACCTCTCCTTACTGCCTATTATACCAAGCATGGAAAGCATAAAGTAAGCCTTATGGACAAAAAAAGCGCCCCCAAAAGGAGCGCCTTGTACCGTCTTTCTGTTATACCAACACTTTTTTAAACTCAGCCGTCAGCAATGGCAGTACTTCGAACAGGTCGCCTACGATACCGTAATCAGCCACTTGGAAGATTGGCGCTTCCGGATCTTTGTTAATGGCAACAATGACCTTCGAGCTGGACATACCAGCCAAGTGCTGGATCGCTCCCGAAATCCCGCATGCGATATAAAGATCAGGTGTAACAACCTTACCTGTCTGTCCGATCTGCATGGAGTAGTCGCAATAGTCTGCGTCGCAAGCGCCACGAGATGCACCAACAGCCGCACCGAGCACTTCCGCCAGATCGTACAACGGCTGGAAGCCTTCTGCACTCTTCACGCCACGTCCACCGGAAATCACGACTTTTGCTTCGGAAAGGTCTACTTTGCCGCTTGTTTTTCTTACAACATCTTTTACGATCGTGCGCAAATCCTTGATTTCCAATTCAACTGGAACCACCACTGCCGTTTTCGAAGAGTCAGCAGCGCCGATGGCAATGTTGTTTGGACGAATCGTAATAAATGTTGTTCCATCAACGAATTTGCGTGATTGCGTTGCTTTTCCTGCATAGATCGGGCGAACAAATACTGGGCCAGCTTCTACACTTGTTACATCCGAAACTAGACCGTAACCAAGTCTCGCTGCTACGCGAGGTGCGATATCACGACCGATCGCGGTGTGCCCCAAAACTACTGCATCTGGAGAAGCCAGCTCAATCAACTGCGTGAGTGCCTGTACATACGCATCTGGCGTGTACTGTGCCAACGCTGTATGATCAGCCGTATACACCGTGCTCGCACCGTGATGACCCAATGTCACTGCATGCGTTGCTGCATCTGCTCCGAATACACCTGCTACAATTTCGCCGCCCTCAGCCAATGCTTGTGCTGCAGTCAATGCTTCCAGCGACACGTTGCGAAGTTGTCCGTCACGTACTTCTGCCAATACAAGTACTTTTTTCATGGATATCCTCTCCCTCTCGCTTAGATCACTTTCGCTTCATTGCGCAACAGTTGCACCAATTCCGACGTTTGAGCTGCTAATTCGCCAGAGAGAATGCGACCCGCCTGCTTTTTCGGAGGTAATGTCTGATCGACGATTTCTGTCCTTGCTTTTACCTCATCCGCAGTAATTCCCAAATCGTCTGCGCCGAGTCTATCCAATGGTTTTTTCTTCGCTTTCATGATACCTGGGAGAGAAGGATAGCGCGGCTCGTTGAGTCCTTGCTGAGCCGTAATCAAAACAGGAAGGCTCGTCTCCACGACTTCCAGGTCCCCTTCTACATCGCGCTCTACTCGTACGTTCGTCCCGTCCACCTCTAGCTTCACAGCAGTCGATACATGGTTAATTCCCAGTTCTTCTGCCAGACGAGGACCGCCTTGGCCAGCCCCGGAGTCTACAGCCATTTGTCCACCAATGATGATATCGAAGCCAACCTTTTTCGCTACGGCAGCCAATACTTTGGCGGTCGTGAATTCATCTCCGAACAGAGACTCGTCATCCACCAGAACAGCCTTGTCTGCGCCCATTGCCAAAGCAGTGCGCAGTGCACTTTCAGCACGGTCTGGGCCGACGCTGATTACGGTTACTTCGCCGCCATGATCTTCCTTGAGCTTGATTGCCTCTTCTACAGCGTACTCATCGTAGGGATTAATGATGAATTCAACGCCATCTTCGGAAATTTGTCCGTTTTGGATGACGATTTTTTCTTCTGTGTCAAACGTCTGTTTCAACACAACCACGATATTCATCAGGATGCCTCCTCCTTAGTGGTACCTCATACTTGTGAAGCTATATGCTTAACTACCGATCTGCAAATTGCGGCTTGCGCTTTTCGAGAAATGCAGTCACGCCTTCTTTTACGTCCTCCGTCGCGAAAGCATCACCAAAGAGCTTTGCTTCTTGCTCCAAGCCTTGTGACAACGACAGCTCCGTTGTGTTATGGATGGACGCTAGGGCAAACTTCAGGGTAATCGCGCTCTTACTTGCGAAAACAGCCGCCAGCTTTTGCGCTTCTGCAAGCAACTGCTCTACGGGATAAACTGCTTCCACAAGACCGATACGCAGAGCTTCCTCGCCACCGATCATCTCAGATGTGAGAATCATTTGTGTCGCTTTGCCACGACCAACCAGACGTGGTAGACGTTGTGTACCACCGTAGCCAGGAATGAGTCCGAGATTCAGCTCTGGCAGCCCGAGCTTGGCTTCAGGTGCTGCAAAGCGGATATGGCATGCCAACGCAAGCTCCAATCCTCCGCCAAGGCAAGCGCCGTTAATTGCTGCAATGATTGGCTTCGGGAACGTTTCCAAGCGATTGAACAATGCTTGACCCTTCTTCGCCAGTTCTTCCGCATTATCCCGATTCAGTTGGGTAAATTCTTTGATGTCCGCTCCTGCAATGAAAAACCGACCTTCGCCAGTCAAAACGATCGCTTTGATCTCATCGTTATTTTCCCACTGGTCCAAAAGTTCACTCAATTGACCGAGCACTGCTTGACTGAGTGCGTTAGCAGGCGGGTTGCTAATCGTAACCGTAGCAACGCGATCAACGATTTCTACATTCCAATGCGACGCCATTCCTCTCCCCCCAAACTCTCTCCATATATAAAACAGCTACTTTTTCAATCCGAGCGATCGCTCAGTCTTGCTGTTTCCATTGTAACAAACGTTTTCATGCAAAAAAAGCTTTTCTTTTCATTCTTTTCCCTTCATACCAAGCAGGAAGAGGTTATGAATGGAATCAACATAAGAGACAAGGTCGTACTTGCACTGTTTCATCACCCAAGATGTCGTCACTTCGTCCAGCGTTCCAAAAATCATTTTGCGCGTAATCCGCACCTCGAGATCGGATCGGAATACGCCCTGTTCCATACCCTCTACGATCACTTCGTCAATGAGGTTGAAATACTGCTTCATCACGTTGCCGATTCCTTCACTAATGATCGGACTGGATTGGCGTAGCTCGATTTGCGTCACTTTTGCCAGATCATGGTCCTTGGATAGCTGGCTCAAGTGTGCATGAATGAGTACATACAGCTTTTGCTCAATGGTCGTCGCTTCCGAAATGTGTTTGCGGTTTGTCTCCACAAACTGGCCCATCTTTTCGTTAAACAGTGATATCAAAATATCATCCTTGTTTTCAAAATAGAGGTATATGGTGCCATCTGCTACCTTCGCCTCTTTCGCAATTTTCGATACCTGGGCACTGTAATAGCCCTGTCTGGCGATTACTCGAACAGCAGCATCAATAATGGCTTGATACTTTTCCCCCGTTTTCTTTGCCATAACTACCTCCATGTTTACTAACATTGATGACCAAATGAATGATCACTCATTCATAATTAGTGTAATACAGGGCCACTCCTCTGTCAATCGCAAGAGGTCAGCAAAAAAGGCCGCTTTCCGCCTGGGATCGCAAGCCTCAAAACATCCGCTACTAGCTCGTTTTGATTTCTTCCTGGGCTTCTCTTTTTTTCTTGTCTTCTTCTTGTAATTGACGACGCAATACTTTTCCGACCATGGTTTTGGGCAAATCTGTACGAATCTCGTATTGTCTCGGAATCTTATAGGCGGCAAGTCTCTGTCTGCAATGCGCTTCCAGATCTTCTTCGCTCGCGAGCTGTCCATCCTTGAATACGACGTATGCTTTGACTGTTTCGCCCCGGTACGGATCTGGGACACCGATGACTGCTGCCTCCTGGATGGCGGGATGCTCAAACAGCACTTCTTCTACTTCGCGCGGATAAATATTGAAACCACCGGCTATTATCATGTCTTTTTTGCGATCTACGATATAAAAATAGCCGTTTTCGTCCATGTAGCCCATATCTCCCGTCAAAAACCAACCATCCTTTAATACGGCAGCGGTATCTTCTGGGCGATTCCAATAGCCGAGCATGACTTGGGGTCCTTTAACGGCCAACTCCCCGACCTCGCCTTGGGGCATCTCTTCTCCTGTTGCCGTATCCACAATTCGGCAATCCGTATCTGGCCATGGCATTCCGATGCTTCCCGTAATGCCTTTTTCCCAAATGGGATTGGAATGTGTTACGGGAGAAGCCTCCGTCATCCCATATCCCTCGACCAGTTTTCCGCCCGTCAACTCTTCAAATTTGAGCTTGACTTCGATCGGCAACGGAGCTGATCCACTGACACATGCGTCGATGGAAGAAAGATCATGCTTCTTCAAGTCCGGGTGGTTGATGAGACCGATATACATGGTTGGTGCCCCTGGGAAAAGAGTAGGCTTGCGCTTGTCGATCATTTCAAATATTTGTTTCACGTCGAATTTGGGGACGAGAATAATTTCTGCTGCGATACAAATGCCTTTGTTCATCACGGTAGTCATCCCATACACGTGGAACAGTGGGAGCACACACAAAATCCGTTCCTTTCCCTTTTTCAGCTTGTAAAGGACCGCTTGGCACTGGATTGCATTCGCAATGAGATTGGCGTGCGTCAGCATGACGCCTTTGGCAACACCTGTTGTCCCCCCAGTATACTGGAGGAGCGCGATATCCTGGGTCGGATCGACTGGTACTTCAACAGGCTTGGTAGCGCTTTCTTTTAGGACGGAAAGAAAAGGCTCAATATCTGCGCTGTATGTAACCTGCGGATTTTGTCCTTGTTTCTTCTGCACGAACGGATATAGCCATTTTTTCAATAAGGGAAGGAAATCGCCAATGCTTGTGATGATGATTCGTTGAAGTGAGGTAGATGCACGGACTTGGGTAACACGTTTGTACAACAAATCCAGTGTGATGATGGTCTCGGCGCCTGAATCGTTCATTTGGTGAATCAATTCTCGCTCGGTATACAGCGGGTTGGTCATGACCACGATCGCGCCTGCAAAAAGCGCTCCGTAGTAGCTGATGACGGCTTGAGGAGTATTTGGCAGCATAATCGCCACGCGGTCGCCTTTCTTTACACCGCGCTTGATCAATGCATTGGCAAATTGGTATGACAACTGCAAAAGCTCTCGATACGTAATGCTTTTTCCCATGAAATAGATCGCGTTACTGTCTGGATACATAGCTGCAGACTGCTCCAGAAAATGCGTCAAAGGAACACGGGGGTAATCCAATGACGGCGCAGTTTCGGGCGGGTAATTGGCAATCCAAGGCTTGGCATTTGACATGGTCATTCCCTCCATCCCTTAAATGGCCTTGCCTCTCCCTATGATCTACATTCATAATCTCTTCCTAATGACTATTGTATTCGAAACATATTCAATTTTCCAACTAAAATCATGTACTTTCCATCTGGGGCAATACCATTCGACGAAAAAAGGACACAGCCCCTAATGACAGCCGTGTCCTTTGCCCTTATGCTTGATATGTCTTACGGTGTTACTTCCTTGATAATTTGCTGGCGTGCTCTTTCCCGCTCATCTGTTGGGACGAGATGATACCAGCCAACAATACCTTTATGCCAAATGCGTTCATCCTGCCCGACCAATGTATCAGCTTGGATGGAGTTCGGAGTTCCATCGCCATAGGACAATAACAGAGAGGCGATTTCCTGCTCGGTGAGGTCCGTTTTCACATGCTGACCCAGTATTTCCATGAGTGAAAATGCCTTGGTATACGATTGGAGCGAGGTGCCTTTGGAAGCCAATGCTGTGAGAATCTCCTGCTGTCGGTCAATCCGCATGTAATCACTGTCTTCCTTGCCTAAATCACTTTTGCGATAACGAGCGTAATCCAATGCCTGCTCACCTGATAAAGTCTGCAGCCCTGGTTGAATGTCGATGTACGTGTCGTCGCTCGGATCGCTGTACTTCATACGTTTCTTCACATCGACAGTGACACCACCCAGCTCGTCCACAATTTGACGGAAGCCATCGAAATCTACGGAGATATACCGATCAATTTTTATTTGTAAAAATTTTTCCAGCGACTCTTTCACCATCTTTGGACCACCAAAAGCCATCGCATGGTTCACTTTGTCGTATCCTTTTCCCGGGAGCTCCATGTAGCTGTCACGCGGAATCGCCAAAAGGTAGACGGATTGCTTCCCGGGATGAATCGCCGCAAGCATGATTGTATCTGAACGTGCACTTTCCCCGTCTCGACTGTCTACACCAAGAAGCAGGGCGACGAAAGGCTTCAACGGCTCTGTTCCTGTCAAAAGATTACGTGGAGGAAGGGAAACAGTTGCCTGTTTTGCACTCCCTTTGGCTCCATCAATCGGAGCATACCACTGATTTGTCATTTGCTTATATTGATAGGCACTGTAGGCAACCAGCAGCAACGCCCCGATCGCCAAGCAGGATAAGGTATGAAACGCAATCTGTTTTCCATGTCGCTTGAAAAAAGACCATATAAACATGACAAAGCCTCCCCCTTTGCTTCCATTTTTAACAGGGGAGACTTCGTTTAAACCTATGTGCGTTCGACAACCATTGCCATACCCATCCCGCCGCCAACACACAGGGCAGCCAAGCCTCGTTTCAACTGTCGTCTCTTCATTTCGTGCAGCAAGGTTACGACAATTCGGCAGCCAGTAGAACCGACAGGATGACCCAGTGCGACGCCGCTTCCGTTCACATTCGTTATTTCCCTCGGCAGCTCCAGTAGTTTTTCCACGGCGAGGTATTGCGCGGCAAAGGCTTCATTTACTTCAATCAGTTCGATGTCCGCGAGCGTCAAACCGGCTTTTGCTAATGCGCGCTTCACTGCTGGAACGGGTCCATATCCCATCAAATCGGGTTCTACTCCCGCTACTGCCCATGAGACAATTCTGCCGAGTGGTTCGATCCCGAGCTCTTTCGCTTTTCCTTCTTTCATCAAAACGGCTGCGGACGCTCCGTCGTTGAGCCCGGAGGCATTACCTGGCGTCACTGTACCATTGTCACGGAAACTGGGTCTTAGCTTCGCTAGACTGTCCAAGGTCACTCCCCTGCGAGGGAATTCGTCTTCCGTTACGATGATTTCTTCGGTGCGCTTTTTAATTGGGACCCCGATAATCTCTTCGGCAAACAAACCGCTGTCTATGGCTCGGATCGCATTTTGCTGACTGCGCAAGGCAATCTCATCCGACTCCTCGCGCGTGATCCCATAACGATCGACCAGACGTTCTGCCGTCTCGCCCATTAGGATTTGATGGTGTGGGTCTGTTAACAATTCCCACATCGCATCAGTCATTTCCCCATGTGTCAATCGTTTGCCCCAGCGCGCATTTTTCAGGACATACGGGGCATTGCTCATGCTCTCTACGCCGCCTGCCAGGACGATTTCACTGTCGCCTAAAAGGATTTGGGAAGCGCCACTCGCAATCGCTTGCATGCCGGATGCACATTGACGTTGAATCGTGTAGCCTGTCACTTCTTTCCCCAAGCCTGCATCCAATGCTGCCACTCGCGCTATGTTTGGCTCGTCTGTCCGTTGAATGCAATTCCCTAAAATGACTTCATCGATCTGAGAAGCTTCCAGACCAGATCGAGCCATGACACCACAAATGACGGTTTCTGCCAGCTTGCGAGCGCTTACATCTTTCAGGACGCCACCAAACGTACCGATTGGCGTACGTCCGGCAGCAGCAATGACAACCTGCTCCATTGGTTTTCCCCTCCATTGAGTACCCTATTTTCTATATTGTCTCACACGGAAGTTACAAGACGGTTCTAAGCGATGTTTTTCAA